>CAYLSW010000184.1:0-4472 GCA_964386145.1 uncultured Lentimicrobiaceae bacterium
CACAGGTGGTGAGGATATTATTTATCTTGCAACCGGAGATAAAGACGGTTGGGATGCCAACTCGGTCGGCGTGCTTAAATCAACAGACGGAGGGCAAAGTTGGAATACCACAGGACTCCAATGGGAACCATGGCAAAGCGCAATGATTTACCGGCTTCTGGTTGATCCAAATGATAACAATACATTATATGCTGCTACAAATAACGGCTTATATAAAACAACCAATGCCGGCCAGAATTGGAATATTATCAATGGTTTGCTATTCCGTGATTTAGAATTTCAACCAGGATCAAATACCAGAATGTATGGGACTTCTTTACAAAATGGAGCTATTTATTACAGTGAAGACAAGGGTAAGACATGGACAAAAGCTATTGATAATCCTGATAATCGCAGAACGGAACTGGCGGTATCTCCTGACAGCGCTAATGTGGTATATGCGGTCATGGTCAATTCCAACAGCGGCTTACTCGGTATCTATCGTTCGAAAGATGCAGGTCAAACCTACGTTCTGGTTTTCAATAAATTGAATTTGCTCGGATGGTCCGGCGATGGATCAGATTCCGGTGGGCAGGGATGGTACGACTTGAGTATTGCAGTGGATCCACACAATGCTAATAAAGTCTTTGTGGGCGGTGTTAACACATGGATGTCTGAAGATGGGGGAATATCATGGAAGCTGAGCAATCATTGGGCGAATTCATTTAACGGAAAAAACGATGTTGTCCATGCAGATAAACATGAATTGGTTTACCAAAGCAAAACAAATGCACTTTTTGAATGCAATGATGGTGGTATTTACAAAAGGGACAACGGTAAGCATTGGGACTATATTGGTAGTGGTCTTGCCGTCAGTCAAATATATCGTTTGAGTACATCTGCTACAGTTAACGGAGAAGTAATAACCGGGTTGCAGGATAATGGCACCAAATTATTTTCAGGAAATAACTGGAACGATGTTCTGGGCGGTGATGGTATGGAATGTCTGATTGATTATACCGATGCTAATACGCAATATGGAGAATATTACTACGGACATATTTATCGAACCAAAGATCACTGGCATACGGCTGCTAGTATTAATTCAGGACTTAATGGAAATGCAGCATGGGTTACTCCTTATATGATAGATCCTTTTGATCATAATACTTTGTATATTGGGTATCAGGACGTGTTCAAGTCTTCCGACCAGGGAAACTCATGGGCAAAAATCAGTTCATGGGGTGGGGGTGGTTATACAATACAATCAATGGCAATTAGTCCCTCTAATTCAAATGTACTTTATGCCGCCACTTACAATACCCTGTACAAAACAACAGATGGCGGAGTTCATTGGGCTAACATCACCGGGTCTCTACCTGTATCAAATGCTGCTATAACTTACATCGCTGTAAAAAATGACAGCCCGATTACATTATGGGTAACAATGGGTGGCTATAATAATTATGGCGTATTTGAGTCCACAGATGGTGGAAATACCTGGATCAACATCTCAACAAATCTCCCTAATATTCCAATAAATAGTATCACACAAAACAAACTCCATGATTCTACCGAACTTTTTGTTGGTACCGATGTGGGCGTTTTTGTCCGTAAAGGCAGTTCAAACTGGAAACCTTTTAATGACCAATTGCCTCACGTGGGTGTTGATGAGCTGGAAATTCATTATGACAGTACAGCCAACAATGCTACGCTGTATGCCGCTACTTTTGGAAGAGGTCTTTGGTCTGTCGATATTTCCGATGAAATAAATTCAAAACCCTCCAAACTCGTAAACGGCTTGCAGCATTATTATAAATTTGACGGAACATTAAAGGATGTGATTGAAAATATTAATGGGATTAGTCATAATACAACAATTGATTCATCCGGAGTTATTAAGCAGAGTGTGCACTTTAGCGGAACAAATTCTTCTTATATTGAGACCAATAATAATACAGCATTTAATTTCTGCCATGATGGTTCCGATTTCACTATCAGCGTGTGGGAAAAACATAATTCCGCAGACCATTCTTCCAAGCACATTTTGGGGGATGACATTGATGGAGACAGCCCGGGGATATTTTTTAAAGTTGACAGTACTGATGTAAAGTTTACTGTAGGTCGAGATTACCCATACCTGGCATTTGATCATGTTTGGGACTCGGTTTTGACTCCGGATACTACTATATGGCATCATCTGGTCATTACCTACAATGGTTCGTTAGATTCGAATCAATACACACTGTACGTAGATGGTATCAATGCTGGTTCAGCTTCCAGGCTCCACCCCCTGGAACAAGGTAATTCATTCTACCCCATGCGTTTTGGGATAAATAAAACGACTGGTACGATACAGCCTTTTAAAGGAGAACTGGATGAACTGGCATTTTGGAACCGTACCCTAAACAAATCGGAAATATCCGAATTGTACAATTCTGGAAAAGGATTGCAATATCCATTCAAGCAGCAATATTTAACAGCCAATTTTAAAGGTAACACCATTAAAGGAGTAGCTCCATTATCAGTCCATTTTACTGATCAGTCAACGGGTGGTCCCACCTCATGGAAATGGAACTTTGGTAACGGAGGCACGAGTAACGAACAAAATCCTGTAACCACATACGATTCTATTGGAAATTATACGGTTACCTTAACGATTTCAGATGGTAAAGATACCGTTTCGCAAACCAAAGAAAATTATATCAGGGTCAAAGACTTATTAAGCCGGTTTACGGCAGACACAACGGAAGGGGTAGCTCCTTTGACAGTTCATTTTACGGATCAATCCGTTGGCAGGCCCACTTCCCGGGCATGGGATTTCAATTATGATGGTATCATTGATTCTACTTCTCAAAATCCAAGTTGGATATATACCAAACCCGGGTTGTATTCCGTAGCATTATATGTTTCAAATAGCCAGGATAAAGACTCGCTGGTAAAGACAAATTATATAAATGTACACATAAATATCCCGGATACCAATTTCAGAAAAATATTAAACGAACGCCTTGGATACACTTATCCCGAAACGGTTACCCACAATCCCACCAAAAAGGAAATGGCTACCATAACAGATTTAGAAGCTTCAAATAGGGGCATTACAGATATTACAGGAGCAGAATACCTTGTAAATTGTATTACGCTTAGCTTTGATAATAACAACATCTTTACAAATAGCATTTCCGGTGGAAATAATAAGATTAGCAATTATCCTTTTCCAAACAAAAACAGGATTCACCGGAAAAGCGGTATCTTTAAAAAACACTTTAGGTTTACAAAAGTTTCAACTCAAACACATAAAAACAGAATTAATAAAATAAAAGACTTCTCACCTCTCGCCGGACTCACCAAGCTACAAAATTTATCTTTAGACAATACAGGATGTACCGATATTAGTTTTTTGTCCGGTCTCACAAATTTAACTTGGCTTTTTCTGGAGAGCAATAACATATCAGACATTAGCGCTCTGTCAAATTTAGCAACCCTGCAATATTTGTATTTGGGCCAAAACAAAATTACAGATATCAGCCCCTTATCCGGCTTGCTAAACTTATATGTATTAGGAATTTCTTTAAATAAGATTTCAAATGCAAACCCACTTACCGGTTTAACACATCTTCAAACTCTTTATTTGGGATACAATCCTATTCTTGATTTGGCTTTCCTGAATAAAATGACACAACTAACGGGTCTGGATATTAGTGGCTTGCACTTAAATAATCTCAGCCCTATAACGAATCTTACCGGCCTGACCTATCTCGGTATTGGCTCTAATGATTTTTCTACCCTGGAAGGGATTGAAAACTATACCCACTTAAATTTTCTTGATGCCTCAAATAATCCCTTGTATGATATCAGGGGTATTGAAACACTTCCGTTGCAATACGTTTTTCTTTATAATTGCAGGATATCTGATTTTTCACCGCTTTTGGAGAACCCCAAAGTGATGGGTGGGGTAGGGTACCTTTTCCTGGCAAACAACCCTGCTTCTAAAGAAGCTATTGAAAAGCAAATACCTAAACTGAAGAGGGCTATATTATACAGCGGAAGTTGGCCGGAAGAAGATTCTTTGGCAGCCTGCTATCCGACGCCTTTAAATAAAGTTGTGGCAGTATCCGATACGGCTTCATTAGCATGGCAGGCAAATTTTAACCATAAAAATGGTGTTACCTATGATGTGTACTTAGGTACGGATGTTTATAAGCAGTCATTAGTAGCGCAGGGAATAACAAGCCTAAGCTACAATCCTCATCTTCAAACAGACAAAAATTATTGGTGGAGGGTAGAAAGCATTTTTAACGGAGATACTATTCGATCCGGAACTTGGTATTTTAATACGGACACCTCCGGTCAGGTAATTACTGCCGACCCCGTCTTCCCCACCGCTGGCAAAACAGTAACCATTACTTTTCATGCTGCCCTCGGCAATGCCGGGCTCAAAAATTTCACTGGCGATGTTTATGCTTATACCGGGGTCATAACCGATAAAA
>CAYLSW010000185.1:0-4444 GCA_964386145.1 uncultured Lentimicrobiaceae bacterium
CTCTGCCGATGAAGGAACCCGGCGCGACATTCCCAAATGGTGTACCAAAAAAGGATATGAATACCTCGGAACACTCGAAGAAGCAGGATTTTATAAAATCTTTCTAAAAAAATGACCATGGCAGGTGGAAAAGTAAATAACAGTCCGAAGATTTTGGTTTTCTCTACTGAAAAAATCTCTGATCCGGCTATTGATATGGCCGGCCTTTTAAAACTGCACTATCCACCAACTGTTTACACCATTCCCGTGCCCTGCTCAAGTACCATCAAACCCCGTTGGATTTTGCATGCTCTTGAGCAGGGCTTCGACGGGGTTTTTATTGCCGCCGATGGTACCGACTGCCCTTATGGTGAAACATGTACCGAAAAAACAGGACAATTGATGAGTGTTACTCAGCAGTTGATGAAAGACAAAGGAATGGATCCCGCCCGTTTGAAAATGGCAGCCATTTGTTCCGTATGCAGTGAGCCTTTTGTAAAACATGTGAAAAGTTTTGCCGAATATTTAGGTAAATCTTCAAATTAAATAGTATGCAAGAACAAATGAAAACATTGGAATACGATGTCCTTGTAGTTGGCGCCGGCATTGCAGGAGGCGAATCAGCCCTGAACCTTGCCAACATCGGCTATAAGATTTTGATGGTGGAAAAAGAGCCTTCTATTGGTGGAAAAATGATTTTGCTTAGCAAAGTTTTTCCAACACTTGATTGTGCTGCTTGTATCACCACGCCGAAAGTTTCGGAAATAGCACGGCATCCAAACATTACCGTTTTTACCGATACGGAAACTGAAAAAATAAACAAAAAGGGAGAACATCAATTCGAGGCGGTTATCCTGAGAAAGCCACGTTATGTGGATGTGGATGCCTGTACGGGATGTCAGCTTTGTGAAGAAGCTTGCCCCGTGAGTGTTACAGATGAATTTCAGTTCGGACTTGTGGGGCGAAAAGCCGCTTATATTCCTTTTAGCATTGCCAGTCCGCGTGTGGCTGTCATAGATATCGAAAACTGTATTTTATGCGGTGCCTGCGAGCGGGCATGTCCTCCCGACTGTATTGATTTTACACAAACCGAGAAAAAATTTTTGGTAAAAATAAAATCCGTCGTTGTGGCAACAGGGTTCGATTTGTTCGACCCTTTAAAAATCCCGCGTTACGGGTATGGGAAGTTTAAAAATGTAATTACGTCCATGCAAATGGAACGCGAATTAGCGCCTACCCGCCCGTTTAACACCGTTTTACGTCCCGGAGATGGCAAAATGCCCGACAATCTTGCTTATGTGTTGTGCACCGGATCGCGCGATAAATCGGTGGGGAATCCTATTTGCTCACAAATTTGTTGTATGTATTCCATTAAACAAGCGCAATTGCTTCTCGGTGCGTTGCCCATGGCCGATGTTACAATTTATTATTTACATATCAGAGCCTTTGGAAAAGGATTCAATGAATTTTATGCACAAGCTCAGGATATGGGAGTAACTTTTATCAAAGGAAAGGTTGGAACAATCACCGAAAAAGAAAACGGTAATCTGATTTTACGTTACGAAGATATTGAAGCGGGCGTCGTGAAAGAATCCGAACACGATATGGTGGTGCTTTCGGTAGGCGTTTTGCCCCATCAGGGGATTTCCGAAAAATTTGAAAATGAAAAACTTAAATTGGACCCGTTTCATTTTATTGACCAGTCAGATATCCTTGCCAGCCCTGCCAAAACAAGTATTGAAGGCGTTTTTGTTGCAGGAACAGCCTCCGGCCCTATGGATATCCCTGATTCTATTCTTTCGGGAGGTTCGGCTTCTGCTCAAACAACAAGTTATTTAAGGAAGGAAGAGTTATGAAAAAGAAAATAGGTGTTTATATATGTCATTGTGGAGGAAATATCTCCGACTATGTGGATGTGGAACGTGTACGTAAGTCTGTTGAGGGCGATGAGGGAGTTTTTCTTGCTAAAACCACTATGTTTGCCTGTGCCGACTCCAACCAAAAACAGATGGTTGAGGATATTAAAGATCAGGGACTTGATGGTGTAGTCGTAGCTTCCTGTTCTCCAAAATTGCATCTCCTTACTTTTAGAGCTGTTACCGAAAGAGGCGGGCTGAATAAATACAATTATGTTCATGCCAATATCCGCGAGCAGGTTTCATGGGCACATTCCGACGACAAAGAAGGCGCTACCGAAAAAGCCATAAAAATTGTAAAAGCAGCCGTTGCCAAAGTGCGATATGCCGAATCCCTTGAGCCAATCAAAGTACAAGCTACCAAGGCTGTGGCGGTGATTGGCGCCGGAGTAGCGGGAATGCGTGCAGCCATTGAATTGGCTGAAGCCGGTTCGGACGTGTATTTGATTGAACGTGAGTTTTTTGTGGGTGGACGCGTGGCACAATGGGACGATATTTGCCTTACCGAAGAATCCGGTAAAGAGTTGGTAACCCGTCTTTATGATGAGGTGATGAAACACAAAAAGGTAACCCTTTTTACAGGCGCAGAAGTGGTTGAAAACAGTGGGAGTGTTGGCAATTTCAATTTGAAAGTGAAAGTTACACCACGTCATTTTAAACTTCAGTGCAACAGCGGAGAACTACAAAAAGCCATTGATATTTGCCCGATAGAACTACCCGATGAATTTAACTTTGGTATTACCCGACGAAAGGCTATTTACCACAATTTTCCCAGCGAATATCCACAACTTCCGGTTATTGACATGAAAAACTGTACCCGTTGTGGTGAATGCGAAAAAGTGTGCAGTGCAGTAGATTTTAGCCAACAAACGGAATATCTTAATATAAAGGTGGGTTCTATTTTACTCGCTACCGGTTTTGATCCCTACGAACCCAAAAAGGGGGAATTCGGATATGGCGAAATAGACAATGTGGTTACTTTTCCACAGTTTAAAAGAATTGTTCATTATTGCGATGACAAATTGATATATAATGGCAGAGAGGTCAAAAATATCGCTTATATCTATTGTGTGGGAAGCCGTCAGTTGGATGGAGACAATAAATATTGTTCGCGGTATTGCTGCACGGCCAATATTCACACGGCTATCACTGTAAAGAAAAAATACAAAGGGATTCATAATTTTCACTTTAACAGGGGAATACGAACTTACGGAAAAGCGGAAATATGGTACGACGAATCTTCACGGCTCGGTGATATTTATTTACAATCTTTTGAACACGACCCGCCGATAATTGAGAAAAGAAACAAACAGACTTTTGTTAGGATAAAGGATATTCTTACCTCCGACAAAGAGCTGGAAGTAGCTGCCGACCTCGTGGTGTTGGTTACCGGTATGGTACCGCGAAAAGACAATTCCATTGGTAATTTGTTGAAAATTCCCAAAGGCAGAGACAAGTTCTTCAACGAAATCCACATGAAACTGCGACCGGTGGAAACAGTAATAGACGGCGTAACTATTTCAGGCGCCAGTCAGGGGCCTAAAAATATTTCGGAATCTATGAATTCTGCCCTGTCTGCTGCCACCAAATCATTTTCGTTAATCAATTCGGGCCAGTTGCAATTGGAACCTACCGTGGCAAAAGTTAATGAGGAGACTTGCGAATGGTGTGGTAAATGTGATGAAGCTTGTCCTTACAGTGCATTTGAAAAGATTGAAGTAAATGGGAAACTTATAGCAAAAGTAAACGCTGCTGTTTGCAAAGGCTGTGGAATGTGTTTGCCGGTTTGTCCCACAAATGCCCTCCAACTTATCGGATTGTCAGATGAAGATGTGGAAAGTATGATTGATGCTTTAGTTCCTAATTATTAAATAGAAATATCATGGAAGCTAAAAAAGGTAAAACGGCAAAATACTTAAAGGAGAAACAAGGTATTCCTCCACAGGCCACCGAACAATTGAAACAATTTACAAAAACAAAGAAAGCTTTGCTCAATGCTTTAAAGGAAGGAGATAAAACGGTTCCCCAACTTGCAGATAAGCTAAATATGCCCAGGGATGCAGTAATGTTTCAGTTGATGAGTTTGCTTAAATACGGTTTCGTGGAAACCGGTGAAATAGATGATATGGATGAATATTTTTATTATAAAATAAAGAGCAATGGCAAGAATAAATCCTGAGTTCACAGACGAACTGAAAAAATATGGAGCATTCGATCCCAATGCGTGTTACAATTGCGGAAATTGTACGGCAGTTTGTACGCTTTCGGATGAGGAAAACTCGTTTCCGCGTAAAATGGTGCGATACAGTGTTTTGGGCCTGGAAAGTGAAATAGAGACCTCCCTTGACCCATGGCTCTGTTATTATTGTGGCGAATGTAGCATGACCTGTCCGCGGGAGGCTGACCCCGGTGAATTAATGATGTCGTTGCGGCGCTGGTTGATTGCCAAATATGACTGGACCGGGTTATCCGGCCTGCTTTATAAATCGCTTACTGCTTCCATTGCAGCATTTGTGTTGCTCGCCGCTGTGGTGGTTTGGTTTGGCGCT
>CAYLSW010000186.1:0-4397 GCA_964386145.1 uncultured Lentimicrobiaceae bacterium
TGATTTATTCACAAAGCTTTAATCTGAAGGAATTTACCGGCCTTACTTCTGTGAACAAAACTTTTAAACTTACACCCATTGCTAAAGGAGCGGTGATGCGATTACAAAACATCCGGTTCGGTTTTGACCGTTCCATGCTTAAACCTTCGGCATTTCCTGAGCTGAAAAGGCTGGTGGCATTTCTTCAAAACAACGCCACGCTGAAAATTCTCATTGCCGGTTATACAGACAATGTGGGGAGCGTGAATTATAATCTGAAACTCTCGCGGGAACGAGCCAAAGCTGTGTTCAATTATCTGGTTTCCAAAGGCATTGACACCAAACGTTTGCAATACAAAGGATTTGGAAACACGCATCCCATTTCGGATAACCAAACACCGGAAGGCCGTGCTGCCAACCGCCGGACGGAGATTGTCATCAGATAACATGCTATTAACCTTTAAGCTTTCAGGTCTTTTTCGACCTGAAAGGAGAAATCCGTTTTTCAAATACGAAAGAGATTAAAAAAGAACTAAACGATTCCCGCAGCTTTCTGCAATCGGTGCTAACAAAGCTTTCCAACAAGTATTTTGTCAGCAAGCCCTCATTTATGGTGATGGAAAGAGCGCCAAAAACAAGCCGATGCCGAGGCGAGGATAAAAGTGCTGGAAGAGCAGTTGAAGGGGTTGGAGTAAACAGACATGGCACGCGAAACATTCGCGCGCAAGCGGCGTATTAGTAGTACAAGCGGACGCTTGCACTGATTTAAGTCAACACCTTAACTACAACAAAATGGTTCAAGCGTCCGCTTGGGCCATGACTATACCGATTATCCTCACTACTTTCCTTTCTCATTCGGCACATACACCGCCGGCACATGCAACGATTTCACCAATGCATCAAAATTCTGCAACTGTTTATTCAATAAAGGGTGCAATATCTTCAATTGTGCCTCTACCTGCCTCGACAATTCATCAAAAACTTCGTATTCCTGCCTGGTCGGCAAGTGATAAGAAGAACCTGCTGTAGAAGCCAATGAAGCCAGTTTGTTGTTCAGTTTCACCGGGTAGTTTAACGGATCTTCCGAAGCATGCGATTTCGTTTGCATCAATCTGTTTTCGATGCCGGTAAGTTTTCCCAACAAAGGTTTTGCAGCTATTTTCAGCGTATCCATCTTATCAAAGCCTTTCAGTCGTGACAAATAGCCATTGATTTGATCTTTGACTTTCCGAATTTTTAATATGGCTTTATCCGTTTCATCCAACTTCTTGTGGACTCTCATAAGAAAATCAAACTGCTTTTGCAAAGCTTCCTGTGAAACCTGATAACGCGGGTCAAGGATAACTTTGAAAGGTCTGGAAATGGTTTTTCCACCCACCGAAAGGGCAGCTGTGTAAGTCCCGGGGACTATTTTAGGCCCGGCCATGCTTCCGCCCCAGATAACTGCTCCGGGAACATGAGTGGCATCAGGATACCGTAAATTCCAAACATAGCGGTTCTGCCCTTTTTTGGCTGGCAATACTCCCGGACGGGTTTTTGTAGTATCGGAATAAAACCGGTCTGACACATGAACCGGCTTGCCCAGTCTGTTTGTTTTATTGGAAAAAGAAGCAATGGTATCGCCTTTCTGTGTCAGGAGGCTCAATTTAACAGTCTGTCCTTTCTGCGGTGCTTCTTTCAGATAATAAAAAAGTACCAGACCGTTAGGTGGATTCTCCCCTATTGTCATTCCGGGCCGGTGAAAGCCATAACCTTTGGTTAACCATGTTTTCTCAGGCTGAAAAAGAAACGCACTGTCACCTTCAATTTTAGGGGTTAAATGCCGGAGTACCTCAATGTTATCCAGAATCCAAAACGACCGGCCATGCGTTGCCAATACAAGATCGTTGGCGTTTTTCTGAATAGCCATATCCCTCACCGGAACATGCGGAAGGTTTAGCTGAAGCGATTGCCAAAGCGTTCCGTCGTTAAACGAAACATAAACGCCGGTCAACGTTCCGGTAAAAAGCAGGTTACGGTCTTTTGGATCTTGGCGAATAACAAAAACTGACCCATTGGCAGGCATACCTGTTGAAATTTCTTTCCAATGTTTACCGTAATCCGAAGTTTTATACAGATAGGGTGTAAAATCATCCAGCCGGTATCTTCGCGCGGCCACATAGGCTGTGCCCGCATCAAAGAGCGAAGGCTCAATAATACTGATGGTGGTCCATTTGGGCAATCCTTTAGGGGTCACATTTTCCCATGTTTTGCCGTTGTCCGTACTCACATGAATGAGTCCATCGTCAGAACCAGCCCAAAGCACACCTGCTTTCACCGGAGATTCAGCAAAAGCAAAAATGGTATTGTAATACTCTACGGCAGTGTTATCTTTGGTTAAAGGACCACCCGAGGCCTGTTGTTTGGTTTTGTCATTACGGGTCAGGTCCGGACTGATACGCGTCCAGCTCTTACCCTGGTCTGTGCTTCGGTAAACATATTGCGAAGTAACATAAAGTGCATAAGGAGGATATTGCGATTGGACTACAGGATAAGTCCATTGGAAACGATCGCGCAGGCTGTCGGCACCATATCCCATAGGATTGTCCGGCCAAACATCAATACGCTGACGCTCACCTGTTTTGCGATTATATCTTATCAAAACGCCATCGTAGCTGCCACCATAAGTAATATCCGGATTTTGCAGATCGGGGATAACATATCCGCTCTCGCCACCGGCAGAAGGCCACCAGTCTTTGTCAGTTATCCCGAATCCGGAAGTACGGCTTAATATTTCAACTGTGGAGTTGTCCTGCTGAGGGCCATAAATATGATATGGGAACTGATTGTCGACAGCAACGTGATAAAACTGAGCGGTAGGCTGGTTATTTTCGGAGGACCACGATTTCCCGCCATCATAAGTTACCGAAGCGCCGCCATCATTTCCTCCTATCATAATTTCAGGATTTTCCGGGTTTATCCACAGCACATGATTATCGCCGTGCGGCGTCCGGATAGGTTTGAAATGATTGCCCCCATCGTCGGAGCGAAAAAGGCCCGAAACCTGGGGAGCATAGACAATATTTTCATTTTTCGGATCGGCGTAAACCCGGCTGTAATACCAGGCCCGCTGGGTAAGTTCGGAATGATGAAAACGTCTCGACCAGGTTTTGCCCCCGTCGTCCGAGCGGAAAATACCTCCGTTTTTGGCTTCTATTGAAGCATATATCCGGTCTGAATTGGCTCCGGAAACAGAGACGCCGATTTTTCCCAGAACCCCTTTAGGCAGACCGGGAGACTTAGAAATATTCTTCCACGTATTACCACCATCCGTGGATTTATACAGCCCGCTGCCAGCTCCACCGCTGGAAAGTATCCACGGTTTACGGAAAGCCTGCCACATACCGGCAAAAAGGATACGGGGGTTGTGTGGGTCCATCGCAATAGACGAAGCACCGGTTTTATCGTTAACATACAGCACTTTTTCCCATATTTTTCCTCCGTCTGTCGAACGGTAAACACCACGTTCTGTATTATTTCCAAACACATGCCCCAAAGCAGCTACAAAAACAACCTGCGGATTATCAGGACTTACTACAATCTGACTGATGACATGCGTGTTTTTTAACCCGACGGAAAACCAGGTTTTACCGCCATCATTTGACTTATAAACACCGTCTCCGGTAGCCATATTTCCGCGAATAAAAGATTCACCCATGCCGGCATAAATCACGTTCGGGTCGGAAGGAGCCACGGCAAGGGCACCCACAGCAGCTGTCTTAAAATATTTGTCAGACACATTTCGCCAGCTAATACCCCCATCGTTGGTTTTCCACACGCCACCACCGGCGCCGCCAAAATAGAAAGTGCGGGGCTGCCCGACATTTCCGGCCACTGCCACAGAACGTCCTCCACGAAAAGGGCCAATATTTCTGTATCGCAATGCACTAAACAAAGATTTAGGCAACGGCGCTGTTTTCAATTCTTTTTTAATGGAGGTTTTTCTCTTTGCATATACAGTACCCCGTATGGCAAATGAAAAAACAAAAAGAAAGATAACGAAAAGACCGGCAAAGTACCCTGTCTTTTTCCCAGTAGTAATCATTAATTTCACTTTCATTTCTAATATGATTTTGGTATTTATATTCCTTTTTGCCAAAATTAAATCTTTTTTTTGAATACCCACGCAAAGCGGCAAACAAAGTCGGAAAGATCAGAAATTCACAGGAACAAAAAAAGTCCGAACCTCAGGGTCCGGACTTAATTATAAGTGAAAACATTAAAAGAAAGTTACCTTTTCTTTTTGGCTTTCTTCTGGTTTAGTCTCGCAGCTTTTTCTTCAAGCAACTTGTCATTACGTGTCCCATGCAGCAAATCGTAAGCGATGGGGCTGGCTGTAAACACTGACGAATAGGTACCAACAGTAATACCAATCAGCA
>CAYLSW010000187.1:0-4393 GCA_964386145.1 uncultured Lentimicrobiaceae bacterium
CACGGTGTAATAAGTGATAATAGCATGTTGGCATTGTTAGTAATCAGTAATTTATAAAAGTACAAAAACCTGTGAGGGAATGCAAATTTTTAACGGTTTCCCAATGCACAAGTCAGTCGCCTGCATGGCCGTGGCACAAGACTTGCGCCGGTTGGGGGCCTGCAAGGCAGCACAAAAGAGGGTGGTTGTTGGCAGGCCCGTACTTTCTCTCATGGCCAGAGCGGGAAGTCTTGTGCCAGACAGGGGAGATCATATGAAAGATAAATTTCTCCCGAATATCTGATAAATCTAAGAAAAGCCATGAGTTAAAAATAAAAAGGAGGCTGTTTCAGCAGCCTCCTTTTTGATAATTTATTTGGGGTTTGGTCCCAGGGAAACCTGAATCAGGTTACCGGTATCCATCCATTTTGCAAAAGCTGCTTTGACCTGACCGGCCGTAAGTGATACGTAATGCCTGGCCGCAAGGGTTGGTTCATTTAGAGGTAAACCTGTCAGAGAACGATGGAGTAAGCCGTATGCTATATCGTTCACGCTTGATTCTGACAGCGTAATTTTACGCAGGAGAAGAGATTTTGCCTGGTTTAATTCCTTGGGCGTTACCTCTTCTTTTTGCATCTGTTTTAAATCTCTTGCAACAATAGCTTTGGCTTTTGAAACATTCGGTGGATCACACGCATAATTCACTACATAATTTGAACGATGTTTCCCGATATTGAACGACGAGGAAACATAGTAAACCAAACCTGAGTTTTCACGAAGATCGCGGTATAAGCGTGTAGCATAAAAAGCACCACCCAGTACATGGTTGCCGACTGCAAGTGCAAAGCGATCAGGGTTTGAGCGGGTAATGCTCAGATTTTCAGCAAGGACAACACGATCCTGAACCCTGCTTGCATCGGGTACATGGACTACTGCCGCTTTATTCTGTGGTACCGGTGAGAGCTCAACATTGGGTTTTTTTCCGGTTGCTTTCCAACTGCCGAAATATTTCTCAATGACCGTTTTGGCTTTATCCGGACTGATGTTCCCAATCACAACAATGGTTGTCATATCCGGACGGAAAACATTCTGATAGTAATTTTCGACATCGACAAGCTTAAGTGATTGAACAGAAGAAGGTGTGGCATGACGTAAAGCCGGATCGCCTTTGGGCAATAAGGATGTGTGCATTGCCTTATTGAACAGATAATCAGGACTTTGCAACTGACCGGCTACCGTTGCTGCCGTTTGATGCTGAATAATCATAAAGGCACGCGTGGGTAAAGCCGGGTGCAGTTCGTTGTCTGCCAGTAACTGAACACCCCGATCGAAATGAGCTGACAAAACCTGAAGGGAGAAGCTACTCCCGGCCGATTCATTTGCCCCGATATCATCCAATGCTTTTTGAAACTGAATCCGGTTTAATGTTTTTGAACCATAATTAAACAATTGATCCAGGACATTATTAACGCCTTCCTGCCCCTTGGGGGTCTCCAAATCAGGTTTGTTTTTTATACCTCCGTAAATACTGACTGTATTGCTTATCTGTTCCGGTTGAACAATCAGCCTGATACCATTTGGTAATGTTGATACAACAGGATTTACAATGGATTTGGGAATTACTAACCGGCCCATGGCTTTTTCGGCCCATTCAGGCAGCTTAACAGGTTTGGGATTTTTGGGGGCGAAGGATTCCTTTCCGCCAAATCCTTTCCGGGATATGGGTTTCCCGGAAGATTGCGGGGTTAGAACCACAAAAATGGCATGATTGGGGGTCAGGTATTTCCGGGCAACCCTGTTTACATCCTGCACGGTTACTTTTTCTATGGCATGCAAATCTTCGGCTGGAGATTGTCGTCCTTCGACAGCAAGAGCCTGTGACCAGACAGAAGCAAGTCCCGATACGGAATTTTTCCCGAACTCAAATGAAGAAATTTCATGTCGTTTTGCAGCCGTAACTAAATCGGGATTTACCCCGTTTTTGACTTCTGAAGCCAATACAGAGGATACTTCGGTGAGTAATTTTTCTGAATTTGCACCTTTTGGGAAAACAGCAATGCTAAATCCAATTCCGGCCTTGCGCAGTCCACTCATTGAAAAACCGGTATATAAAGCTTTCCCTTCAGGAACCAGTGAGTATAATTTTCCCCGTTGGTTAGACAAAACATCAGATAAAACCTGAGCTGCAGCATAATCCGGACTGTCAGTCCCCGGCATTCTATATGATATGATAGCTAATCCATAAGGCAAATCTGTTTTTAAATGAAGGGTATCAGGTTTTACAGGCTGAAGGTTAATGGCCGGACGTGGGGGTAACTTTTTAGAAGGAATGCTGCCGAAAAGTTTCTCCACTTTTGCCATAGTCTCTTTTGGATTGACCCTGCCAACAATGACCAGAATGGCATTATTGGGGGCGTACCATGCACCATGAAACTTTTTAAGCATAGCGCCGGTTGTCTTATTAAATGATGGACGGGTTCCAAGTGCATCATGAGCATAAGGAGTTCCTTTAAACATAGCTTCCAATAGCTTTTTATAAAAAACATACTGGGGATTTGACATGTCGCTGGCTACTTCCTGCTCAATGGCCCCGCGTTCTTTGCTCCACAACTCCTCGCTGTCCAAAACACCCTGCATACGAATAGATTCAATATGAAGGGCAATGTCTATATCCTCTGCAGGAACAGTGAAAAAATATTGTGTAACCATTTGCCGGGTATCCGCATCAAAATCTCCTCCCATTGCCGCCGTAATATCAGCCAGCTGATTAGCCGATAAACCCGGAGCACCACGAAACATCATGTGTTCCTGGGCATGTGCCATTCCCGGAAAACCTTTAGGAGTTTCATTGGAACCGACCAGATAATTCATTTCTGTTGTAACAACAGGGGCGAGGGGATTTCTGATAATAACAACACGCAGTCCGTTTTTAAGTGTGTGACGCAATACCGTCTCACTACTGTTTGTAACTCCCTGTGGCTGCCCCATCATGGGAGAAACAAGAAGAAAAGCAATGAATACAAAAAGAATTTTTTTCATAAGAAGATGGATTTACTCTCAAAAGAGAAAGGGGTTCTAAATTTATTTTTTAATTGACTAAAGAAAATTGCAGAACCCGTTCATCAATTTTCAATAATCGAAATTAAATAGAAAATTATTTCACACTATTTTTTCGCTAAGGCTTCGATTTATTATCTATACCTGTCTGTGTCCTTACTAAGGTATAAGTCTGCTGCCTGAACTGGTGGTAGGTAAGGCTTACGCCTGTTATTCTATATTTTAAATGTCTTCACAAGATATGAAAGTTTACCCTTGTATGATTCATCTTATTCTGATTCAAAATGTTACTTTACATTTTTCTCTAAATATATCAATATTTTAAATAATAGAAATCCTCTTAATTAATAATTGGTAAGTTTAGCAGGGTTGTCTAAAAACAGCTTGTATTAGTTTTTTAGCAAAGGACAGTAATTAATTTGTAAAAGTACAACAATAAATTTTGAAAATTACAAATTTAGCTAAATAAAATTTTGCTTAGTATCTCACCAAAGGAGGCCGCTGGACAAAATATTATTTAGGTCGAATTTAACGGTTTTACCAGGACACGAACCAACCGCGTGTAAATTCAGTGTGCAAAACTTGCACCAGCCGGGATAAGGCATTTTTGGAAGATTTTGATACACAATACTCCGGTAATAATTTTATTAACCTGATTTTCAATCAGTTGTAGATGTTTCATGAAAAGTGTAACTTATTATGAAACAAGCATTTGCGTCTTTGCAAGAACGAAAAATTACTGAACTATTGATACAGGGTATAATAAATATTTCAAAGCGCCGTTTGGATTCAAAAATTAAATGTATGAAAAAACTTATTGTTCTGATTCTATTATTGAGCCTGAGCGTCTACTCCTTCTCCCAGAATGGAGAAGCCCCGTTAAGAAAAGGTGAAAAACAAATTAATTTCGGGTTGGGATTAGACAGCTCCGGCCTTCCGCTTTACGGGCAAATAGATTTTGCCGTAAGTAACGATATTACAGTGAGTCCCATGGTTGGCCTTACCATTGGTGGAGGGAATGGTTCTATAAATTTTGCAGGTTACGGTAACTACCATCTCAACCGTTTATTAGATATTCCACAGAATTGGGATTTTTACGCCGGAGTTAATCTGGGTTTTCGCCTCTATTTAAACAACAACACGGGAACCTCACCATTGATTTTTGGTATGCAAACAGGTGGACGTTATTATTGGAACGAACATTGGGGCGTTCAGTTGGAGTTGGGATGGGGTGTTTCGCACTATATCGGAAGATTCGGCCTCAGCTATAGACTCTGAGACTATCCGTTAGCTACCGTGAGGTCTATTTCACCTTCGCCGGAAGCTATTATACTGGCAATGGTGGTGTCGCCGGTAA
>CAYLSW010000188.1:0-4388 GCA_964386145.1 uncultured Lentimicrobiaceae bacterium
TGACTCTGAATCCTTTGTGCAGGTCAAAATCAAAATGCATGTTGGTTTCCGACATTCCGTGTTTGTCGGAAAGATAATAGGTATTTGCTCTGAAAAGGTGATGCAGCTTGTAGTTGGTGCGGTAATTGCTGGCAAATTTTACACCAAAGCGTGCTATCTGATAATACTGTTTCAACCTGGTGGCGTCGTTTTTGTCGTAATCCAAAGTGTCGCCTTGGGTATTGTAACCGTAGTATCGGTTGGAGCTGATGCGGTAATCGCCCCGGATGGCCAACACATGATACCGGAAATATTTATCGTAGCTGATGCCGGCTTTTGAGTATGTATAGGGCGAGGGCAGGTAGTTTTTGATATTCAAAAATGAGGAGTGATGCAGAAGATGGACGGTCAGCAGATAGTGTTTTGGCTTTCCGCCGGAATAATAATATTCGAGTAATGGGCTTATTCTGCTGCCCAGTCCCAGTGTCAGCAGGTTTTTCCACGGCATCATCTGTTGGATAGTCGGGATGTGTGAAGTGGGTCTTATCTCTTTCAGATTTATGGTCGTGGGAACTTTTATGTTGACGAAACCGGCTGAGAGCGGAATCGTTGACATTTCCAGAGTCGGCGCATGTGGTCTGCGACTTATTTTCAGGGCTTCTCCCGTTACCGGACGACTGTTGCCGTAAATGGTAACACTTTCGTTGTGCTTTTGTTGTATTGTGTCGGTTTTGCTTTGCCCGAAAGCAGGTGCTGAGGCCAACAATATGCCGAAGACAAAAATCAGAGGCTTATTTCGAACGACTTTCATGCCCATTATTTATTTTGTTTGTTTTGATTTTTGGTAACGTTGGATTTTTCTGGCGGCAGTGCAATTAGTTTTTTTCTGGCCAGCTGTTTCAAATCGTTGCCCGGGTAGTTGGCCACAATGCTTTTCAGCGTTTCGCGTGCCTGAAAAATGTTGCCACGAGCCACATAAACATCTGCCAGCAGGATAAAACCTTTGGCAACCCAGTAAACCTCATCAGGATATTGGTCAGACAAAGCGTAAACCAGCTTTTCCGTTTTGTCGTACTTTTTATTATTAAAGTTCATCAAAGCAAGATAATATTTGGATTCGGCGCCACGATATCCTTTGCTAAGCTTGTCTGTGATGGCAAACTCCCGTTTTGCTTTTTCCATGTTTCCTGCTTGCCAGGCTGCTTTCGCCAGCACATAATGTGCGTAAACTGTCTGGTCTTCGCTCACTTCCGGCATACGGATAAGCTCTCCGGCAGCTTTTGCAGCAAGGTTCAGATTTCTTGTCAGGAAAGCAGCCCGCATTTGTCCATCGAGAGACTCCAGTTTCAGCGAAGGATCTCCGGTCAGCATTTGTACTTTTTGATAATAAAATGCTGCTTTTACATAATTTTTACGGGCATATTGCATACGTGCTGCTTTGACAAGCGAAGGCAGGCTGTAGTCATTTTCCGGCCAGGCAATGATTTTTTCGTAATAGGTCAGCGCCGAAATAGTATCTTTCTGTCGGGCGTAACATTCGGCGAGATAGTGCCATGATTTCAACAAAAAACCACCTTTGGGAAACCGGCGCAGGTAATTGTACAAGGCTGTTTCAGCCTTGGAGCAGTTTCCTGCAAGGAAAGCATCTTCGCCTACTGTGAAGGTTAGCGAATCTTCCTGACTTTTGGAAATCTGAACAAAACTCAACGTCCGGGCGTAAGCAAAATAGGCCGATGGATCACCGTTGTCTCTGTAAATACTTTCGAGTGTACTCAGTGCCACACGGGCTTCACCGGAAGCCGGGTAAGTGGAAATCACGGTTTTCAACTCCCTGATGGCTTTGTTGTATTGGTTATTTTTATAATAAAGCAGTCCCATTTTAACCCTTGCCATGCGGGCTTGTGTACTTGCAGGCCTCTCTTTCACAATACGTTGGAAATAAGCAATTCCATTGCGGGGCTGGTTGAGCGTGCTGGTATAAGTGGTGGCCATATCGTATAAGGCTCTTATGTAGTATGGTGACCGGGGATACTGCTGAACGAGCTGCTGCAAAACCTTGATCTTTTTACTAAACTGCGTTTGTGCACCATAACAAAAAGCATCTTCGTACAAAGCATAATCGGCATTGCGGCCACCTGATGCGATGACCTTCTGATACCAGGGATGGGCCAGTGCATATTTTTCCATGAGTGTGTAGCTGTCGGCAATACGTAGTTGTGCATCTGTCGTCATGGACGGATTGTTGTAACGCCGGTTCAGGAAACGTTTGAACCAGAGGATGGCCTGTGGATAATTTTTTTGTTTGAAATAGCTGTAAGCCAAATCATAATAAGCCGGAACATACAAATTTGAAGCTGTGGCTCTCCGGCTTGTCAGGAAAACTTTGTAAGCCTGTGTGGCTCTCGAATACTGTCGCAACCGGTAGTAGGAGCTGCCTTTCCAATAGAGGCTTTTTAAACGTATTTTCGGGTCGCTGCCATATTTAGCCGCTTTTTTAAAATAAGCCAGTGCCCTGACAAAGTTTCGCCGGTTATAAAAATCGGTGGCTTGGGTAAATGCCAGTTTTTGATAAGCTATCCTCAAACTTTTCTGCTGTACACCCGATTTTTCGATGGACGAAAGGGCAGCGAGATTGTTGTGGGTATTCACGTAAAGACGAGCCAGCAGTGCAGCGGCTTCGGAGCGCAACGACTGGTTTATCTCACTATTATTTACAAAACCCTGTACCAGGGCAATGGCATCATTGTTGCGGTCGCCTTTCTGCCTGATGCTTACACGGGCATAAGCCAGTAATGAGTGTGCTCCGACTTCATTCGTCTTGTTCATTTTATAAGCCGAAACAAAAGCTCTTTGGGCAGCGGCAGGTTGTGCAGTTTTCAGATAACATCTGCCAAGATAGTACCAGGCATTTTGCGATACTTTTTCACCGGCATCGGTAGCTACCTGAAAATTATAAATGGCTTCTGCGTATTTCTGATTATTAAAATAAGTATATCCTAACCGGTAAGCCTCGTCCGGCTTAATACTGCTGCGTGCCAGTTTTTCATAAGTCATAAAATAAGGCAACGCATTGGCAAAATTATTCAGCTCGTAGAAGCTATTGGCTATGAGGCGGTTCATTTCAGCTTTGAGTCTGTATTTGGCTGATGGCAGATATTTTTTGCCCAATGCAATCACCTTGTTATAAGCCGTTTGCCGGTAATAAATCTGCATCATATAAATGGGGATGGTACGGTGGAAACGCGGGTCGTCTTTTATGAGTGAAAAAGCTTTCAGCGCACCTTCGTAATTTTTCAGTTCATACTGCGTGTATCCGTAATAATAGGCCGCCGGCACAGCATACCGGCTTTTCGTATCCATAACTTCCCTGAAAAGTGCCATAGCTTCATCTGTTTTGTTGCGTTTCAGCAGACAATAACCTTTTTTGTAGTCATACTCTAATCGCTGTTGTGCATTCAGCTTTTCTTTTTGGATATCGTTAAATACCTTTAATGCCTGGCTGTAGCGCCGATTATTAAAATAGGTAACGCCCATGGAAAATTTTACAGCTGGAAGCCATACGCTTTCGGGATAATGACTGAGGAATCGGCTGAGTCGCACCATGGCATCGGTCTCATTCATCTTAACGGCAGATGACGCAGCATAATAGGCAGCATTTTCCGCCTTCAGATTTTGTTTCTCCGGTAGCCGGCTCAGGTAGAGATCAAACATTTGACCGGCTGCGCCGTAATTTCCATCCTGATAAAGTTCCAGAGCCTTCCGGTAAAGTTTACCCGGCGATTGATAAAAGTCCGTTTTTTGTGCCTGAATTCCCTGAAAAATACCCAGTAGGAGAAGGATGAGAATTCCTGATTTACAGCGGTTTATTTTCATACGGTTGTATCAATAAAATTTTCTTAAAAATAGGCAGAACTCGGTTTTAGATTCTTCCGGTACGCATAACTTATCAACATGCATTAGTGAAACGTTTGAAAGCCGGAAATGTTATTCGGGGTAGAAATAATTGTCCGCAAAGCTCCCCTTTTCCAGGCTTGGAAGTACAAATACCCACAATTTTGACATTGTCTTTTTTTGCCCGATGATTATAATGTATTGTTTATCATTTTTACAGAACGAAGAGGCGTTCTATCTGATTTTGTGTTCTTTCCGCAGGGTTTAAGGGTTTTTAACATAAAACATTGAATAATTTTCCTCATGCTCTCCTATTTTTGCACTTAATAAAATCACTATCGTTGAATAATTTTAATATGGAGGATGGCATATGTATTTACGATCAAAAAAGTTTACCTTAATTATTTTACTTCTCCTGTTTGGGCTTAATTTAAGTGTCAGGGGAAATGCCGGGAGCGTAGTTCTTTACACACCTTACACGAAAATTTCCGTTCCACCAGGCCAATCAGTCAATTATT
>CAYLSW010000189.1:0-4384 GCA_964386145.1 uncultured Lentimicrobiaceae bacterium
GACTTAATTTTACATTAATTTTGCGTTTCGGTAACACAATATTTTATGTTAGCGAACAACAACTTTCAAAACCACATTCAGCAATTTTCCTTTACCGGAAAAAAGGTCGTATATTTCTCAGACGGTTTTCGCCGTCTTTTTTTATGTTTTTTCTTATCAAAATCAAATTTCCATGACCAATTTAAAAAACAGGAGTCTGGTCTCCATAACCGATTACAGCAAGGAAGATGTTCTGAAAGTCCTTGATATTGCCGAAAATTTTGAAAAGGACCAACGCCAAAAAATTCTTACGAATCATGTGATTGCTTCATTGTTTTTTGAGCCTTCCACCCGCACCCGGCTCAGTTTTGAGAGTGCCGTGCAATATCTTGGCGGCAGCATTATCGGCTTTGCCAGTGCAGGTACTTCCAGTGTCAAAAAAGGTGAATCACTGAAAGATACCATTCTAACTGTGAGCAATTATTCTGATCTTATCGTGATACGAAACCCGATGGATGGTAGTGCACGGTTTGCCAGCGAAGTTTCTCCCGTGCCCATCATCAATGCCGGCGATGGCGCCAACCAGCATCCCACACAATGTCTGCTTGATTTGTACTCCATCCGCAAAACACAGGGAACGCTGGAAAACCTTCACATTGCCCTCGTGGGCGATTTGAAATATGGCCGTACCGTTCATTCACTGGTGCAGGCACTGAGCCTTTTCAATGCAACTTTTCATTTGGTATCTCCTGAATCGCTAAAATTGCCCAGCGGCGTGAAGAAGTGGATTAAAGATGCCGGACTGGAATATTTTCAATACACAGAATTATCGGAGGTCATTCCTACTGCCGATATTATTTACATGACCCGCATTCAGGGCGAACGTTTTCCGGATCCCATGGAATACGAAAAGGTAAAAAATTCTTACATACTTAATAACAGCATGTTAGAAAATTCAAAAGAGACTACACGCGTATTACATCCTCTGCCTCGTGTAAACGAAATCAGCGAAGATGTGGACGACAATCCCAAAGCCTACTATTTTCAGCAGGCAAAAAACGGGGTTTACGTCAGGCAGGCACTTATTGCCGCTATCTTAGGATTAAAAGATTAAATAAACGGACTTAAAACTCTCAGACCATGAAAAACAAAAGAACTGAACTGAAAGTCTCGGCCATTCGCAACGGGACGGTCATCGACCATATTCCGGCAGAAAACACTTTTCGTGTTTTTGCCATGCTAAACCTGGAGAGCAGCATAGACCATGTATATTTTGGCACCAATCTTGAAAGCAAGAAGCTGGGAAAAAAAGGAATTATAAAAATCAGTAATATATTTTTTAAACCAGAGGAGATCAGTAAAATAGCCCTCGTGGCACCTCATGCTACGCTTATAGAAATCAGAGATTACGAAATCTCCAAAAAAGAACAGGTTTTGCTACCGGAGGAAATCCAAAGAATTGTAAAATGCGTCAATCCGAATTGCGTCACCAACAACCAAAATATACCCACGCACTTCAAAATTATTCAGGATTATCATGGGAAAATGAAACTAATCTGTCGCTATTGCGAAAAGACTATGAGTATGGATAACATTGAGTTTGTTTAAATAGTGTGATTTAGAAAACGTCAATTTCTTCGTTATTCTCATACAGAATTTCAGTCATTTACTATAGTAAACTCCTGAGTTTCTGCACTTCGAAAGCCTCGAACTTGACGCCTTCTAAGCCACACGGGAAAATCCCGGCGGATTTTCTACTTTTACCTTTTCCAAAAGCTTTCGGAACGACTTTGATTTTGGTATAAACAAATAAAGGCATGGCACTAAAAAAACATCCCGTTCTCCGGCTGATAGAGCAGGGCGAAGGATTGCATTTGGATTTCAAATTTGAGGTTTCGGATGCGCCGAAAATAGCCCGTTCGCTGGTAGCTTTTGCCAACACCGAAGGTGGCACGTTACTGATAGGCGTAAAAGACAACGGGAAAATCGCCGGTATCCGTTCGGAAGAGGAGTTTTATATGATTCAGAATGCTGCTATGCGCTACTGTACTCCTGAAGTCTCTTTTCAAACCAAAGAGTGGCAGATAAAAGGGATGAAGGTGTTAGAAGTTACCATTCCCAAAGGAAACCAGGTTCCTTACAAAGCGCCTGACAAAAACGGAAAACCTAAAGTTTTTATGCGCATTGCAGACGAAAATATGCTGGTCAGCGGGGTGCAAATGAAAATCTGGCAACAACAGAAGAGCGGGAAAGAGATTTGCTTCTCCAACAGTTCCGAAGAAAAAGCATTGCTTGCCTGTCTGAAAGAAAATGAACAGCTTTCGCTTTCTTATCTTAAAAAAAACTGTGGCCTCTCCCCTTTCAAAACCGAAAAACTGCTGGCCGGTTTTGTGATTCTCGGACTTGTAAAGATGGAAACAACTACGGAAGGGGACTTCTTCTCACTAAAAAATATTCCGGAGTTGATTTAACAAATCATAAAAATTAATAAAATAACCTGAACATGCCGTTACCCTTACCCTAAATCTAAAATAAATTTTACTTTTGAAGTGGATAAATTAGAGTCAAATAAATTTTTAAATGATGCAAACCATTTAAGTAAAAAACAAATAAAAAGGATACAGATGAAAGAGCATAGATTTAACCCTCAAAAACTTGAATTGTTGAATAATCCGGTGCGACTTAAAGAATTTCCTCCGGTATTTATTGTGAGGCAAATAGCCCTGGAGAATCCCGATGTGATCATAGATTTAGGAGCGGGTACAGGATTTTTTAGTATCCCTTTTTCTGATATTTATAAGAAATGCAAAATCTACGCTTGTGATATATCAGACGTTATGATTGATTGGATGAATCAAAATATTTTGCCAAAATACGATAATATTATTCCTATGAAAATGGAAAATAATCATATTTCATTGGATAATGGTATTGCAGATTTTTTGTTTATGGTAAACCTGCATCATGAGTTAGATAACCCGGAGAAAACATTAAAAGAATGTCACAGGTTGTTAAAACCAAAAGGGAAAATCGCCATCTCAGATTGGAAAAAGAAGAAAACAAAACACGGACCTCCAATTGATTTGAGATATAAGCCAAATGAAGTGAAAAAACAATTGCTTGAAGCCGGGTTTGACAATATTAATATTGACACGGGATTTCTAAATAATTTTTTAATTATAGCAGAAAAGCAGAACTGATAATAGTGAATACCGTCTCCTAATGCTGCGTATAGCCGGTGATGTGTTAAAGATAAACGAATTGATTATAACGAATAATGATCCGTGGTTATAAAGCAGAAGATCGGGAGGTTGTGTTTTACGTAACGAATAGTCATACGCAATAGTTCGGTAATTCTTCGTTCTCGCAAAGACGCCAAGACGTAAATACTTGTTTCATAATAAGTTACACTAATTATGAAACATCTACAGCTGATTGAAAATCAGGTTAATAAAATTATTACCTGAGGATTGATACGAAATTACAGAAAATATAAGGTTTTTGACGCCTTGGAAAAGCAAGACATGTAAAATGAAACATTATGAATGTCCGTGAACAATTTTGCCAGCCCACAGAGGCTCTGAGGTACAATGCTTTCCGGTTGTTTCTTTGTACACCGTTAGAGTTCCACCAATTTTTCCATTAAAATTATCCGTACCTTTGCAACCTATGAAAGCAAAGATTTTCATATTTGTTTTGGCCATCCTGATGTCCATTCAGTACACGCAGGCACAAACCTTCGGGCAGGATGCCAAAGGAGTTTCGTCCCCAAACAAATCCTTTTTCAAACCCGATGTCCGGCTTTCTCTTGGATCTTCTTTTTACAGTTTTTACCCGGGCATAAACGGTTTCAGCACCTGGGTTGCCCCGGAGATCAGCATGCCCATCAACAAGAAATGGACCGTTGCCGCCGGCATTGCCTTCACCAGTTTCCTGACGACAGGCTCACCGGAAACAGCCGGATTTGGTAACACATCTCAGAACTACGGTTCGGCATATGTGAAAGGCAGGTATCAGGTGAACGACAGACTGGCTATCACAGCCGTGGGATACAAAACATTTAGCCTTTCCCCACAAAAACCCGAAGATAAAGTTAATCCCCGTGCTATTGACTTTAGCAACAGCGGCGCCATGATCAGCCTGGACTACAAAGTGAGCAACCATTTTAGTATTAATGCTGCTTTTTCCATGGAACAGCGTCATTATAATCCCTTTGACTCATACGGATACGGCTATTCCCGTTTTGGTGGCGGTAATTGGGGCAGCCCGATAGGGCCCGTGCTTCCCGGAGGATTTTATCAGGGATTTTAATTCGACCACCAAATTGATAAACCTGAGTTGATAAACTACGAAAGGCTTTTATATTCACTTTCAGAAAAAGGCTCCCCCTCTAAATCGGGGTCCA
>CAYLSW010000190.1:0-4376 GCA_964386145.1 uncultured Lentimicrobiaceae bacterium
AGGGCAGCTCAGAATTAAACGTACATTAATACCGTTCAACTCTGCGTAACAGCAATAAATAAAGCCTTACAATTATGGAATACAACTCCAGATTTGTATATTTGCAAAATGATAGTACCGTAACCAAACGGAATCGTCATTGTTAAAGGGGGATTACCTGCAAACCCATCTCGCATGATTCGAAAGTACGACCTTAATAACAAACACTGAAAAATGTTCTGCTCTCACAACTATTTTGTATACATCATGACCAACAAATACAAAAATGTCCTCTATGAGGGCGTAACCAATGGTTTGGAACGAGTGTCTATGAACATGAAACCGGTAAATGAAAGTAGTGATTAAAAACAGGAACAGTGATTTATCTGAACGTGTATTTTATTTTGCCGTAAAGGCCATATAATAGGTGTGAAGATGACCAAAGGCGAAGTGTAGATAAAAGATAGAGGTTTGTAGGCTTAAAGACGTAGAGATTAAGAGATTAAGAGACTAAGGGACTAAGAGATTAAGAGACTAAGGGACATGGGGAAGGTATAAAATCAAATGTAAATAAATTATGAAAATACGTTCACATAAAGATTTGGATACATACAAAATGGCTTTTGATTTGTATCCAACCGGCCACGAGCATCTTGCCTATGCTTAAAAACCCTGGGCCACATGCATATTGTATATTGGTAAAAGCTTTCAGAATTTTCTTGTAAAAACAAAGAAGAACAAAGAAAAAAAGTGCCGCCAGACAGTTTCTCTGGTAGAACGGTGACAATAAAGAGGAATAAGTCAGGTTGCTTTTGCCCAAGTCCAAAGGTTTTATCTTCCCGGACTCTTGCGGCAGGGATTGAAGTGACAGCCCACAGCACCAAAACCTATTGAGACCTTGCCGTGCGAGCGACTAAAAGAAGCTCCGCCAAGGCAATGGTTGAAAAGGTTTTTGGGGCGAGGACTAAAACGGAAAGCCCGTCCGCCGCCATAATAACAAAAAAGCCACTTAACATTCAACACGTTAAGAGGCTTAGAGGTACCGAGCGGATTCGAACCGCTGTGTAAGGTTTTGCAGACCTCCGCCTAGCCACTCGGCCACGGTACCTTGATTTTAAAAGGGAGCGCAAAGATACTAATTAATTAATTATTGCAGGGAAAATTTTAACCGCCTTCTGCCATCTTTTTATTTTCTTTCACCCGAAGAAGAATTTTCCGGAATGTACGGGTTTGTCGTAAACCGGAGAAATAGCGGTTGTCCTCCATCCGCTTAGCATTCCTAAACCCTTCATTTGCTGCTTTTTGTAGCGCTGGCAGAATGGCTCCCGTCTTTCCTTCCATGGCATAATGCAATGCTTTCAGGAAGTAAACTTCCGGATTTGTTGGATCCACTTTCTCGTAAATCATTAAATATTTACCGGCAGCTGTGGCCTGGTTGTTATTCAGACTTCCGTCGGCATACAGATATGCCATAAGGCTGAGGTAATTGAAAAGGCGCTTTATCATCTGTTTTTCAGGGGGTGTTTTGGCGCTTTTTTGCATCCCCGAAAGATGGTCAAGTGCATTTCTCCACCATCCGATATCTCTGTTCTCGAAGGCACGGACATAAATCTGTTGCCATTTCTGTTCTTCCTTTTTCAGGATAACCTGCTGTCGCTGCTGCTGCTTCAGTAGAGAGTTTTGTAACAACTTCTGTATCTCCTTTTCATAAGTCCCTACCGGTGTCAACCCTTTCAGAAAAGCAACAAGCTGCTGGTCGGTTCGTCTCTGTAATAATGGATTGTTGTTTCGGATAGCCTGTTTTCTTTCCTTTTCGAAGTCTGTTTTCAGCCTGACGATAAGGTGCTTGTTCACCGGGATAAGTTGCCGGCGCATGGCATCGGTTTGAAGGAAGTCAAAAGCTCTTTTCATGGTCTCTGCCGGAGGCCATTGGTGGTGGCCATCAAAAATCAGTAGTGAATGGTGCCAGTGTGCGGCTTCCAGCTCATAATCCAACTGTTTCATCTCCAGGAAGTTAAAATCTGTATTTCCTACGATGCCCACATACGCCAACCTGTTATTAACAATGTGATTCAGCTTTGGGAAACCGGCAGCGCAGCCTATAACGCCGGCAATATCCTTGTTGGAAAGTCCAATACCGGCAGCAACGCGGGCGCCACCGGAAAAACCTCCTGTGTAGACCCTGCCGGGATCAATGGAAAAACGTTGCTCTACATCTTGCATGAAGTGGTAGATAATCTGGTTTCGCTTTTGGGCAGGCTGGCCGTTTTTTGACTCATTGGAGGCAGCGAGGATAAAATGGAAACTGTCGGCCAGTGTTTTGTACTTTCTCACCGGCAACCATCCCCGTGCATGGGCATCGAAAAAAAACAGTACCGGCAATTTCTCTGTGGCGGAGTAATTCTTTGGTAGATAGAGTGCATACGACTCTCCGGGATTCAGGGAACCGTTTATACTGTCATAAACAACCCCCGGTTTAAAAATTGCCGTGTCGGCCAACGTGGTTTGCTCCTTTTTACTTTTCCTGTCGGGGGGATTTTGACATGAAATAATAGATAACACCAGGATACCTGAAAAAAGAGCTGAGATAAAAGTTAATTTCTGTTTCATTTTGTGTTTCTCTGTGGCGGTTTTATCTGATAGTTTCGTCTCAAATGCCGAATACGCATAATTATTATCTTTGCCAAAAAGAAAATCATACTAACTTGACAAATCTTTTCAACATATCATTGGCCAAAAATTGTTTCAAAGATAGAAAGAACTCTTTTCTGAAGATTATTTTCTTTCTTTTTTCCGGTATCTTTTTTTCTTCTTGTGGAGTATATTCTTTTACCGGTGCTTCTGTTCCCGCTGGTGCAAAAACCATGTCTATTCAATATTTTGCCAACAACTCTAAAATTGTGGAGCCAATGTTGAGTACAGATTTTACCAATGCTTTGCGCGACAGGTTTACCACACAAACTAACCTGAAGATGGTGGAGAAAAACGGTGATATTGCGCTTGAAGGCGAAATTACGGGTTATACAACTACGCCTGAAGCCATTCAGGCTGACCAGACAGCAGCCCTCAACCGGCTTACCATCACCGTGAATGTGAGGTTCTCAAGTAAACTGGAACCCTCAAAAAACTTTGAAACTTCGTTTTCGCAATATGTCGATTACTCTTCTACAGATGATTTTAATAATATTAAAAACGGATTGATAAAAAAGATTGTCAATGATCTTACCGACAATATTTTTAACAAAGCCCTGGTAAACTGGTAATCAAATCTTTATTAACTTCGCTTTATGAACCAGGAACAATTTACGGCTTATCTCCGGCATCCCGAAAAAATGGAAGCAGCTTCGCTTTCCGATTTGATGGCGTTGGTGAAAGACTTTCCCTATTGTTCTTCGGCACACACCTTACTTACGTTGAAACTGTATATTGACAAGAATGTAATGTACGATGCGGAATTAAAAACAACGGCTGTTTATGCCGGCAGCCGGCGAATCTTAAAAAAACATATTGATCGGCTGAATCGTTCCTCTGTACGGATTGCCCTGCCTGACGAAGAAGCCGGAAGGAAACCGGAAGTCAAACCTGCACCAAAGATGGTTAAGCCAGAGGCTGAAAAGGAAAAGACTACCGAAATCCTGGAAAAGTCAGCCGGTGAAAAACCGCTTCCACCCGAGAGCCGCTCCTACACCATAGACGAGCTTAAAAAGATTATTGAAGATCGCATTCGCGAAATTGAAGCGGAAAAGAGAGAAGCGGAAAAGAGGGAAAACAAGTCTGTAAAGGCTACTAAATCACTTTCAAAACAAGAGATTATCGACTCTTTTATAAAAAATGAACCCTCCATGTCTGCTCCTAAAAATACATTTTACAACCCTGTTGAATATGCTAAACGCAGCGTTGTTGACGAGGAAAATATTGTAAGCGAAACGCTTGCAAATATTTATCTGAATCAGGGACATTATGAAAAAGCCATTCATATCTATGAAAAATTAATTTTGAAATTTCAGGAAAAAAGTAGTTACTTTGCATCCCTGATTGAAAAAGCAAAAAAGAACGCAAATATTTAAAGCTTAAAAAGATGTATATTTTTATTTCTATACTGATTTTGATTGTCTGTGTGATACTGGGATTAATTGTTTTGGTACAAAATCCAAAAGGTGGCGGACTTGCTGCCAACTTTGGCAGCGGAAACCAATTTATGGGTGCCCGTCAGACCGCCGATTTCCTGGAAAAAGCCAGCTGGACGCTCGCGGTAGCCTTGTTGCTGTTGAGTCTCACGGCTACCATGATTATTCCTCGTGGAAACAGCGGTAAGAACTTGCAAAACAGTGAATTGCAAAACAAAATTAACAATGTAAAACAGCCAGCTGTTGATTTTAGCGCACCTCCCATGAACC
>CAYLSW010000191.1:0-4365 GCA_964386145.1 uncultured Lentimicrobiaceae bacterium
TTTCTTATTCTGCGAGCACTACTTTGGCTCTTTTTAAACGTTTCTTAATATTCGATTTTATAATGATGTGGTCAATCAAAGGTGCAAACACATTCATAAGGAGAATGGCCAGCATCATCCCTTCCGGGTATGCCGGATTAAAAACCCTGATTAAAATGGCCAACATCCCAATAAGGAAACCGTAATAATACTTTCCCCTGGCGGTCTGCGCCGAAGTTACCGGATCGGTAGCCATAAAGACTGCCCCAAAGGCAAAGCCACCCATAATCATGTGCTCCCATGCCGGTAGTTCCATGTACTGGTTGGCTCCCCATAAATTGAAAATTAATCCCATGACAAGACCTCCGGCGAAAACCGACAGCATAATCCGCCAGCTGGCAATGCCTGTGATAAGCAGAAACAATGCGCCTATCAATATTAGAAAAGTGGAGGTTTCTCCCACCGATCCCGGTATAAAGCCGAAAAACATATCGTGTGGCGTGGGAAAGTTGTGGAAGTTTCCAACCAGTGCCTGTCCCAGCGGTGTGGCGCCGGAGAAGCTGTCTAACTTGTCGGCAATCCACACTTTTTCGCCCGACATGTTTCCCGGATAGGCAAAGAAGAGAAAAGCCCTGGCCGTGAGGGCGGGGTTGAAGACATTCATACCTGTTCCGCCAAAGACCTCTTTCCCGAAGATTACCGCAAAAGCAACGGCAACAGCCAGTTCCCATAATGGAATCTCAGGCGGCACAATCAGCGGAATAAGAATACCCGTGACAAGATATCCCTCGTTTACTTCATGGTGCCTGATCTGGGCAAACAGAAACTCGATGCCCAGCCCTACACCGTAAGAAACGATAATAATGGGCAGTACCTTCGCCAAACCATAGAGGAAATTTGTCAGGATATCCTGATGTTGGCCAAAGGACAAAAAATGCTGGTATCCGACATTCCACATGCCAAACAGGAGGGTAGGGACAACACCCATAATCACAAAGGACATGGTTCGTTTCATGTCAATGGCATCGCGGATATGTGCACCACTGTGGGTTACTGTGTCAGGAACAAAAAGGAAACTTTCAAAACCTTCGAAAGTAGATTGGAGTTTCTCAAATTTCCCTCCCGGTTGAAAATGCGGTTTTTGTTTATCTAAAAATTTTCTTAACGCTTTCATGCGATTTTTTCATTTTCTGAATTATTAACTCATTTCTTTACGCATCAACTCCAGTCCGTTGCGTACTATCTCCTGAATTTCCGTTTTGGAAGTATCAATAACCTCACACAACGCAAAATCTTCGGCATCAATTTCATAGATGCCCAGATTTTCCATTAGGTCGATATCTTCCACTAAAATGGCTTTAATCAGTTGCAGGGGGTAAATGTCAAATGGAAATACCTTTTCAAACATTCCTGTCATCACATAAGCCCGTTCACCACCATGAATATTCGTGTTGAGGCGATACTTTTTGTCGGGGTAAAGAAAAGAAGGATAGGTACGAGATATGCTGAATTTTCCAAATCCGGGCAATGCCCAGCCAAACAATTCAAAATAATTTCCTTCGGGAATAACGGTTATCTGTGAATGGTAAAATCCTACAAAACCCGATTTGTCAATTTTATCTCCGGTAAGCACGTTGCCACTGATATAGCGCAAATCACCATTTTCCACATTGCCTTTTACCATGTTGGTAATAGAAGCCCCTGCGCGGGTTTTAAAATACCTTCGGCGTTTTGCTTCTGAGCCTGTAAGCGCTATCAGCCGCGTGGTGTCGTGTTTGCCCGTAAGGAAAAGCCGGCCAATGGTCAGGATATCCTGTGGATAAACATACCAAACGATTTCCCCTTTGTTGATGGGTGACAGGCGGCTAATATGAACACTTACATTTCCCGATGGGTGTGCTCCTCGGAAACGGTTGATTTCTACATTTTTGGCGTTTAGAAAAACCTTGGATTTGGTTTTTTCGTCATGTATATTCAAATAAACCTTTCCATTGGTCAGCCTGGCGAGAACATCTAAACCGGCCTGAAATTCTTCACCATGTCCATGAACTATGAGGTCATAATCGGGAGCCAGTGGGGCAGAATCGAATGCCGGAACAAAAATGGCCTTCGGTTCATCTTTCGGATTGGCTACTATTGAGTAAGGACGTTGCCGGACGGCAGGCCAAAGACCACTTTTTAGTAATTTCCCCGTAATAACTTCCCGCTTTGTCCTGGCAGGGTCGGCAGCACCAAAATCAAGCGATTCATTTTTATCGTCCGATTCGATAATGACCTCCAGAAGTACTCTTTTTGCTCCACGTCTGATGTTGGCAACTTTTCCGCTAACGGGGGATGTAAAAAAGATTTCTTCCCGGTATTTGTCAAAGAATAACGGACTTCCCGCTTTCACTTCATCGCCTTCTTTCACCAGCATCTTTGGAAAGCAGCCTGTAAAGTCAGGTGGCTTGATGGCAAACAAACGGGATTTAAGGTCAACGACAGTACGCTCGGCATCGCCTAACAGTCTGATGTCGAGCCCTTTTTTAATAGAAAAAACAGTTGACATATGTAAGTAAATTCATGTTGTTTTAAGGGCGCAAATTAAATAATTAACAGTTATTAACGCATTAAAAGTAATTTTTTTTTTGTAGATAGGAAGTTTTAACCAATGTTTTTTTTAAAATTCACATTCAGCGGGTGTTTAGCCTGCTTAATTCACAAATTGATCTATTGCGAAGCCAAACAGCATTGCCTTTACTCTTCGTATTTTGATTTCTCATGACAAAAAACTGATGAATTATTCTGGTTAGGTGGAAAAGCGTTATTTTTGTTTTGTTTACGTAAACTGTTTTCATGAAGAAATTTATCCTCCTTTTCTTGATTATATCCGGTCTTTCTCCTCTCGCCCTGTTTGCGCAGGTTACCAATACCGATCGTGTTTATGATGATAACATTATGAGTGTACTTTTGTATGCCAACGGTAGCCAGTTGAAAGATCCGGTCATTGAGCTGGGTTCTGCCGACAGGCTTACACTTTCGTTTGACGACTTAAGTAATCGGCAGGAAAATTACAAATATACGCTTGTGCATTGCACTTCCGACTGGAAAACTACGAAACTGGCTCCCATAGATTATCTTTCAGGATATCTCGAAGGGGACATTAACAATTATCAATTTTCGTTCAACACGCTGACCCCTTACATTCATTACCAGCTTAGTTTTCCCCAGCCACAACTCCGTCCGACACTTTCCGGAAATTATATCATCAAAGTCTATCTCAACGACGGGGGCGGAGATACCAATGTGCTGATTACCCGGCGTTTTTTTGTGGTGGAACCTTTGGTGAGCGTTGCAGCAAAAGTCCCTTACTATCCGAAAAACCTGGCCTATTTTAAGAAAAAACAACAAGTCGATCTGGTGTGTCATACTCCCGATATTTTTCGTGCCGAGCCTGAGCAACGTTTTAAAATTACTATTCGTCAGAACGACCGGTGGGACAATGCTCATGTTGATATTCACCCTACTTCGGTTACCCCTAATGAGTTGCAGTATAATTTCGCCGATGGAATTGTCTTTAATTCTGGCAATGAGCCAAGATATTTCGACATGAAAAATTTCTGGTATCGGTCGGCATATATCCGAAAAATTATTCAATTGAAAAATTATTACAAAGTGTTTCTGCATACCGATTATCCCCGTGCAGGTGGCCGGTATGAAACGTATCAGGATAATCATGGTAAAATGTTTATTGCTGCCCGAAGTGATCAGAATCCAAAGATTGAAGGGGATTATGCTGAAGTTTATTTTTACCTGAAGATGCCGGAAATCAAAAATGCAGATGTTTACATTTTGGGCCAACTCGCTGACTGGCATCTGAACAGGAATAGTAAAATGACTTACAATCCGCAGACGTTGCAGTATGAAGGCAATTTATTTTTAAAACAAGGCTATTATGAGTATTGGTACGCTGTTTTGCCGACTGGCAGTAAGCAGGCAAATATAACAACCATCGAAGGAAGCTTTTGGGAAACCCGGAATACCTACACCATTTACGTTTATTATCATAACCGGAATCTTGAATATGACCGATTGGTAGGTATCCAAAAAATTAATGCTCATTGAGTAATAATTCCCATTTCGGGAAAAGTATTTCGTTCCGGAAAAAATAAAAAGACTATAAGGTTAGTATATGGCTGGATATCAGTATATTAATTTTGGAGGCTTGTATCTTGTAAAATAAATTAACACAACACAACAATCCAATATTTTCTATTGTAAAATGGGGTAAGTGAATTACCTGAGATTGCCAAACCAAAAAATTTGCGTAACTATGCAGGCTAAAAGAAGTGAATAGTTTATGCATGCATTAGAAGCTTTTGATCACATCCGCTTGAACTTCAGCCC
>CAYLSW010000192.1:0-4357 GCA_964386145.1 uncultured Lentimicrobiaceae bacterium
ATACACAAAAAGCAGTAAATGAACAATTTACAATTCTGTGTATAAGGTAGGCTAAATAATAATAGACTTTATGTAGAAATTAGCCGGGCATCAAAAAATAAACATAGGAGCATCAGTATTTAACGGAGCGTTAGCGTAATTGTATTTTCTCTTTACGGGAAATCTCCAAGAGAATATGTACCCATCTTACAAATTTGTGATGGGGGCATACTCACTACTTTTTAATCCGGATTTTATATTGCTGTAAACAATTTTCCCATCAGGTCAACGTTTCATATCAGCGAATCGGGTTAAAGTATGCTTTTACTCATCATATTTCGGGTGGTAACGGTTTAAGAACCTGTGTTTTTCTTGTTTCAGACTTCATTGGGTGGAGTTTGGGATGTCAATAAACCGGAATAAAAAATAATTTATTATGAGACAGGAGTCTTTTAAAAACAAAATCGTTGAATCAAAACCAGAAATAGTGCTGGTGAATAAATGGCAGCAAATGGAGTTTTTTGTGGAAAAAGTTTTTGCTCAGCCAGATATGAATGCCATTGACATGCTATTTCAAATTAGTCAGCACTTAAAAAACCATCAGGAATTACATTATGTTAATTCTCAAGGCGATGGAGAATATTTAAAGCGATTTTATGCCGATGATTTATCACACCGAATAACCTTTGCGAGTAAGAAAATAGCTCATAACTTTATACTGGGACAAAAGCAAGAACTTTATCGTAACGACATTAGTTCTGAAATAGTTGCCCGTTCCTATGCCAAAAGAGTACTTGACTTACACAATCCCAAGATTTTTCCTCCACAAAATCTCTCTCATAAGCTCATCAGTCTATTTATGTTTGAGAGTGTTATAAGAAGTTTGTCAACTCCATGTGGAATAAAATACTTTGAAAAGCTAAAGGATTAAACCCGATCATTTTTCCCGGGATATATCTTTCAGACAGTTTACCATCAATGCAAAGGCCAAATGACAAAAACTTAATAAAAAAGGCTGTTTTAATTTTAAACAACTATATGGTTAGGCCAGCCCATCGTAACTTTGGTGAAGGCAGACAACTTTAACAGTTGATAAAAGAGGCGTAATGATTCTAATTGTATCTTTGTGCTTAACAATAGTTTGGTAATTTTTCGTTCTCGCAAAGACGCCAAGACGCAAATGCTTGTTTCATAATAAGTTACACTTATCATGAAACATCTATAACTGATTGAAAATCAGGTTAACAAAATTATTACCGGAGTATTGCTTAATAAAACTTTTGTTTATTGTTCAATGCAAAAGTCAGGAAAACTTCAGGTAATGATTTAAAAAAATTCAAAAAGCAGTAAATAACTTAAGCTATTTTCACAGCTTAATCATTAAAAGACTTTTATATGAAAGAAATTTCATTAATAAAATTTATCAACAAGCCCCTGTTTCAGAATAAACGGTTTATTTTGGTAGTTTTTATTCTTTTTTCAATGTTTGCTGTGTTGCAGCAAATCCTGTTAGGCCATATAAATAACTACTATATTTTTAAATACGTCTATTACCATCTGATAGAATATAAAAATTTGTATGGTCCTTATCCTATTGAATATATTGACAGCAACCATTACGGGCCGATTTTCGGACTGCTTTTTGCCCCTTTTGCCTTGTTGCCTGACTGGCTGGGTGTAGTTTTATGGAATTTGTTTAATACTTTAGTCTTATTTTATGCCATAAGTAAACTTCCATTATCTAATAAAAGTCAAGCCTTTATTTATTGGTTTGTTTTGATTGAATTTATGACTTCTGAACAGAATCTGGAGTCAAACGCCATGATTACGGCATTTTTTATTTTTACTTTCCTTTTGTTTGAGAAAGAAAAGCCCTTTTGGGCGGCATTTTTTATTGCACTCGGAGGATTTATCAAGTTGTATCTGTTTCTCGGAGGAGCTTTTTTCCTTTTGTATCCTAAAAAAGGGAAATTTTTACTATCAATATTATTCTGGGCTGTCGTGATGTTTTCCCTGCCACTGTTAGTCATCTCTCCTCACCAATTAATTTATGACTACCATCAGTTTTACCTGTCATTAGCAGCAAAAATTATTGAGCACCATGAAATTTCACTGCTGGGGCTCATTAAATACAACATCTACCCCAATATTCCTTTTTATTATGTGATGGCGGCTGGCGTCTTGATTTTTATCACAGTATATCTTCGTACCGCAGCATTCGGGCAGAAAACCTTTAAATTACTGTTCCTCGCTTCGGTATTAACCTGGAGTGTGATTTTCAGCCCGGGAGCCGAATCGCCTACTTACATCATTGCAATTACAGGGGTTGCCATTTGGTTTGTCGTAAGTGAAAAGACCCCGTTGAACATTGGGTTATTGGTTTTTGCTTTCATCCTGACAAGCTTATCTCCCACCAACATTTTCCCACATTATGTCCGGTATCAAATCTTTCAGGCCTATGCTTTGAAAGCTTTGCCCGTTACTTTAATCTGGTTTAAAATAATTTATCAACTATTGTATAGCGATACCCGTAAAGATTATGCCTGGAAATAAGAAAAAATACAAATTGATTTCTGTCATAATTCCCGCGTACAATGAGGAAGGGAACGTGGAAAAAATTGCACAGTATGTAACTGAAAGACTGTTTGCCACCGGGTATGAATTTGAGTTGATTTTTGTTGATGACGGCTCTACCGACCAAACACTTCTGCGGTTGGAACACCTGCACAAAAACGATACCCACATCAAATACCTTTCCCTTTCACGAAACTTTGGCCATCAATCCGCATTAAAAGCGGGATTGGATTTTGCCAAAGGCGATGCGGTTATTTCTATGGATGCTGATCTGCAACACCCTCCGGAACTGATAAAAAAGATGTTACAATATTGGGAAGATGGCTATGACGTGGTTTATACCCAAAGAAAAGAGGACCCTTCCCTCCCCTATTTCAAAAGGGCCACTTCCAGACTCTTCTATCGCCTACTCAATCTGTTTTCAGATATTAAATTAGAACCCGGTACTTCCGATTTCAGATTATTGGATAAAAAAGTGGTTTCCGTAATCAGGGAAATGCCTGAGGACAATCTATTTTTCAGAGGATTGGTCAAATGGGTCGGGTTTAAACAACACCGTCTTGAATATATGCCGGATTTACGATACGACGGTTCTTCAAAATATTCTTTACGTAATATGTTTTCACTGGCCATCAGCGGAGTAACTTCCACCAGTATTTTTCCTTTACGCATCGCATCCTTATTGGGATTTATAGTTTCTATCGGAGCTTTCGGCTATAGTCTGGTAGTAATTTACGACTACTTCTTTACCAGCAAAAATTTACCGGGCTGGACCACCATCATATTGGCTGTGTTATTTTTGGGAGGCGTGCAACTCATCAGTATCGGGATCATTGGTGAATATTTAGGGAAATTACTGATCCAATCGAAAGGACGTCCTAAATACATTATCAAACAAACACACCAAGATGCAAAAGAAGAAAATCCTGCTTAGTTTTGATATAGAGGAATTTGACACACCCCTTGAATACGGTAGGAAAATCCCGTTGGAAGAGCAGTTTCAGTATTCCAGAGACGGTTTGTCGGAAATTTTAAGCCTTTTAGAGAAACAGTATCTCCCGGCTACTTTTTTTACCACCGCTAATTTTGCCCTCCGGTTTCCCCGGTTAATTAAAGAAATGAGCGAAAAATATGAAATAGCCTCACACGGCTATTACCACTCTTCTTTTAGCAGTCTGGATTTGACTACCTCCAAAGCAGCATTGGAAAAAATCACCGGAAAAAGTATAGCAGGATTCAGAATGGCACGGATGATGCCCATTGACGATAATGAAATAGAAAAGTCGGGTTATCTTTACAATGCTTCTTTACACCCTACTTTTATTCCGGGTAGATATAATAACTTCACCAAGCCACGAACTCCCTTTATAACTGGTTCTCTGGTACAGATTCCGGCTTCGGTTACTCCTTTTCTACGGTTCCCCATTTTTTGGCTTAGTTTTAAAAATTTCCCTTTAACTGTGATTAAACAAGCCACCCGCCAAATTGTAAAAAAAGATGGATTTGCTAACTTTTATTTTCATCCCTGGGAGTTTACTGATATCCGTGACAAAAAAAAGCTGGGTCTCCCCTTTTATATCAGTCGTTTATCCGGGAAAGATATGGTTGATAGGTTAAACAGGTTTATTACCTGGTGTAAAGCAGAAGGGTTTCAATTTGATACGTATATGAGTATGGTGGAAAAAGTTTTGAAACAGGGAAATGGACAAGAAGACAGCTAAAATCTTTCGAATTCCGCCAGTTCATTGGAATTAAGGGATTGTAACAAAATAACCTGACAGTTTCGGCTTGTTCTTTTGTGCTT
>CAYLSW010000193.1:0-4310 GCA_964386145.1 uncultured Lentimicrobiaceae bacterium
CCACGACCCCCAGCGCATCACGTTCTTTTCCAAGGCGGAGCATGGTTTTAACAAAGTTGTTTCCAAAAGAGGAGTAGAGCCATGCGGTTCGGATAATCAGACTGCTGCCGGCAAACTTCTCCACAGCTTTTTCCCCTTCGTGTTTGGTTAAACCATAATAGGAATTGGGCGAGGGAGGATCGGTTTCCACATACGGACGGTAGTTTGTGCCGTCAAAAATATAGTCGGTAGAGATATGTACAAGGTAGGTGTTGTGAGCATTGCAGGCTTTGGTCAGATATTCCACTGCTGTGGCATTGATAAGTCTGGCCAGCTCACGGTCGTCTTCGGCTTTGTCCACAGCTGTGTAGGCTGCACAGTTGATGCAGAAGTCAAACTGCCCGTTTTTCAGAAAATCATAAACTGCTTTTTCATCGGTAAGATCCAGCTCGTCCACGTCAGTATAGGTAAAAGAAAAACCGGGATATTGTTTCTCTAACTGCCTGATCTCTGAGCCCAGCTGACCGTTGCTTCCCGTAACGAGAATTTCCTTCATAATTAAATGTCTTTATCTTCTCTCATCAGGTTTTCAAAATAGGCAATGGTTTTCTTCAGCCCTTCTTCGAGATGAACTTTAGGCTCCCAGTTTAGCTTTTCTTTGGCGAGGCTGATGTCCGGTTTGCGTTGCATGGGGTCATCGGCAGGCAGCGGCTGGTAAACAATCTTAGATTTACTGCCGGTCATATCAATCACCTTTTCAGCCAGTTCAAGAATAGTAAATTCTCCCGGATTTCCAATGTTGACGGGGCCAATAAAGTCATCGTCGGTGGCCATCATCTTCAGCATGCCTTCCACCATGTCATCCACATACTGAAAGCTGCGGGTTTGCTGTCCATTGCCATAAATGGTGATGTCCTTGCCGTGGAGAGCCTGCATGATAAAATTGGAAACTACCCTGCCATCGTGCGGATGCATGTTAGGGCCGTAGGTATTGAAAATACGGATGATTTTGATTTTCACCTTGTTCTGATGATGGTAATTCATAAAAAGGGTTTCTGAAACTCTTTTACCTTCATCATAGCACGAACGCGGCCCGATGGGATTCACATGACCCCAATAATCTTCGGTTTGCGGATGTATTTGCGGATCACCATAAACCTCACTTGTAGAGGCTTGCAGGATTGTTGCACGAACTCTTTTGGCCAGCCCCAGCATGTTGATAGCTCCCATAACCGAAGTCTTCACTGTTTTTATGGGATTGTACTGGTAATGGATTGGGGAGGCGGGACAAGCGAGGTTGAAAATCTGATCGACTTCCACAAAATAGGGGCTTGTCACATCGTGGCGAACCATCTCAAAATACGGGTTATCTTTGAGGAATACAATATTTCTTTTCTGTCCGGTAAAATAGTTGTCAAGCGAGATGACTTCATTTCCCTCATCCAGCAAGCGTTTGCAAAGGTGCGAACCGATAAAACCAGCTCCTCCGGTAACAAGAATTCGTTTCATAATATGGTATTTAAAAACTCCCGAACAAATGTACGGGAGTCAGTGGATTGAAAATTTATTTTTTTACGTTGCTCCGGCCAATGCCGAAGTAGTCGAAACCGGCTTCCTCCAGTTCTTCCGGATTGTATATGTTGCGACCATCAAAAATAACTTTGCCTTTCAACAGTTTATCCATTATTTTCAGGTTTGGGAATTTGAATTCAGGCCATTCGGTAATGACAAACAGCCCATCAGCATCAATAAGAACTTCATGCTGGTCATCAATAAGCTCTACGGAATCTCCCAGCATACGTTTGGCTTCTTCCATGGCTACAGGGTCGTAAGCTTTCACTTTGGCACCGGCATCCAGCAGCTTTTTGATGATGACCAATGAAGGTGCTTCACGCATATCATCGGTTTGCGGCTTGAAAGCCAGTCCCCAAATGGCAAAAGTTTTCCCTTTCAAGTCGCTGTCAAAATAGTTCATGGCTTTGCCGAAAAGAACCGATTTCTGTCTCTCGTTGACGTTTTCTACCGCTTTCAGCACTTCCATGTCGTAGCCGTTTTTGTCGGCTGTCATAATAAGTGCTTTCACATCTTTCGGAAAACAGGATCCACCGTAACCGGTTCCGGGATAGATAAAATAGGGGCCTATCCTGCGGTCAGAGCCAATGCCTTTTCTGACGGAATTGACGTTGGCACCCACAATTTCACACAGGTTGGCGACGTCATTCATAAAGCTGATTTTGGTAGCCAGCATGGCATTGGCAGCATATTTTGTCATTTCGGAGGAAACGATATCCATAAAGATAACCGGATGACCGTTCATGGTGAAAGGTTTGTAAAGCCGTTCCATGATTTTCCTGGCTTTATCAGAATCAAGACCGACTACGATACGGTCTGGTTTCAGAAAGTCATCCACAGCGGCGCCCTCTTTCAGAAACTCAGGGTTAGAGGCCACATCAAAGGAGATGTTCACCCCTCTCTTGTCCAACTCTTCCTGAATGGCGGCTCTCACTTTCTCAGCGGTTCCCACCGGAACAGTACTCTTGGTCACCATCAGCAGGTAGTCGTTCATGTTTTGACCCACTTCGCGGGCTACCCCCAAGACGTATTTCAAATCGGCGCTGCCATCTTCATCAGGTGGTGTGCCCACGGCACCGAAAACAACATCCACGTCATCGAGGTTCTTTGCAAGTTCCGTGCTGAAGTTTAGCCGTCCTTTTTCATGGTTTCTTTTCACCAGTTCTTCCAGACCTGGTTCGTAAATGGGTAAAATTCCTTTTTTTAGATTTTCAATTTTTCGTTGATTGATATCAACACAGGTAACATCGATTCCTATCTCGGCAAAACAGGATCCGGTCACTAAACCTACGTAGCCCGTGCCAACCATTGTTATTTTCATATTTCTTAATTTTTAGAAATTAATATAATTCTCAAAGATAAAAAAAAATTAAACCAGCAGAGGATTATTTAATGCTGTACAGGAAGCTGATGCCAAGCGATTGCTTCCATTGAAGTCTGCTCTTTTCCGAAATAACAGTATTGATCCCGTCAACGTTTCCATAAACCGGAAACAGGGCGTTGGGGTCATATCTCAGTTGAAGAAGCAACACAGTGGAGAAGTATTTGTTGATTTTAAAGGAAAGTTGGTTATTCCAGTCCATATCAATTTGCCACCGTCTGTCAGGATTCTCTTCAAGGTAGTTGTTATAGAGGCTGATACGCGTTTTGAAAAGAATATTTTTCATGATGTTGGCTTCGAAGCTGCTCAAGATGTTTATACCCAGCTGACCGGTTATGTTTCTTCCGGGATTGAGCACATTTCCCAGTGAATCTAACACGGCTTTCTTTACGCCGTAAGCGCCCTGGTCGGCCAGATATTGGTCCAGTACAAAGGTAACTTTCCCGGCTAAGGGACTCATAAAAAGCTCAAAATTCTTTTTGGCCTTATAGCGGAATCCAATGGAAACGGTCAGGTATCCCGGAGCCATAAAAGCTGAAATCTCATGGTTGAAATCAGGATTTTTATACCCTTTCGAGAATTGTGTTTTAAAGGAAACAATACTGGTGAAATACCATCTTTTTGATATCTGGTTGGACACACCAAATAACAGGTCGATCTTGTCGTCTGTTTTTTGAATTCGTTTGTGTAAATAACCAACCATGCCATAAGCAATGTGTGCCGAGTGATCGAATGAGAACTTTTCTTTTTTATATTCCAGATAATAATCCACCGAAGCACGCCCGGAAAGGGAGCTTTCGCCACCCGAAGCCCAGTTTTTGAAACTGATTTGATTAAGCATGATGGCATATTGCCCCTTGTATGACCAGGGTTTGGTGGTATCTGCTTTTTTTCCAGGGATGGAATCATTGGGAGTGCCGGCTGTTAACCTTACAGATAAAAGTAAAAACAACCAAAGCAAAATGCGAAATTTCATTCCTTTTTCTAATTTTAGAGCCGGGATGCAATACCGGAATTTCCGGTATTGCATCCCGGCTTATTTTTGACGAATGTTATTTTATTTCAACCATTTATTCAGCCATCCGGAGAACGTACGCTGCCATAAAATACTATTTTGTGGTTTCGAAACCCAATGGCTTTCATCAGGGAAATAGAGAAATTTTGCAGGAACATGAAGCAAAATAGCCGCATCAAAAGCCTGCATGCCCTGTGTTACAGGAATACGGTAATCCAGTTGTGAGTGAATTACCAAAATGGGAGTATTCCAGTTTTGTACAAAGTTGCTTGGTGAGGCAGTGGCATAAGAGTGCTGGGCTTCTTTGTTGGACTTGTCCCAGAAAGGACCACCTAAATCCCAATTTACAAACCACATCTCATC
>CAYLSW010000194.1:0-4275 GCA_964386145.1 uncultured Lentimicrobiaceae bacterium
AACAATTTACAATTCTGTGTATAAGGTAGGTTAAATAGCCCTGTTACGAACGTATCGGAGCGTAGTCGATACAAGAAAAATTCACATTAAATCTAAATATTCCGGCTTAATTATTTACATTTGCACTTTTCACGTTAAAAGAAATTAACCTCCAAAGGCAATAAAAGCCGTTGAGGATAGTTATACATCAAGGAAAAATTAATGGCAATAAAAATGCTGAAGTTCAATAAATTTTATTTGGCTGTTTTCTCACTTGGCGCAATGCTAATGTTTACAACATCATGCAGCAAGGGAGGGAAGAATGTTTCACGTACTACCGGCTGGGCTTACAACAACCCAAAAAACGGCGGCTTTGAAGTAAGTCCGGCAAGAGAGCAAAAAACGGGGCCGGGACTGGTATTTATTGAAGGCGGCACCTTTACCATGGGAGCCACGGAAGAAACGCCGTTTTACGAGTGGGATAACCGTCCGCACAATGTCACGGTCAATAGTTTTTACATGGATGAAACGGAGGTTAGCAATCTTGATTATCTGGAATATATTTTCTGGCTGAAAAGGGTTTACGGGGAGGATTACCCTACAGTAGTGCAGAAAGCACTTCCTGATACTACGGTCTGGCTGAGGAAGATGACCTACAATGAACCCCTGGTGGAGAATTATTTCAGGTATCCTGCCTATCACCATTATCCTGTTGTGGGCGTCAGCTGGCTGCAAGCCAATGCTTATGCTTCGTGGCGTACTGACCGGGTCAACGAACAACTTCTCATCAACGCCGGATACCTTGATTACGACCCTGACCAAAAAGATGACAACTCATTCAGCACGGAAGCTTATCTGTCCGGACAATACCAGGGTTTGGTAAAAGAAGGTAAAAAAGACCTGAATCCCAATGGAACCGGAGTCAGGAAAGTCCGTTATGACGACGGGATTTTGCTACCCCGCTACCGGCTCCCTACCGAAGCCGAATGGGAATATGCTGCACTCGGGCTGATTGGTAATACGGTGAACAACCGTGTGGCAGAAAGGAAAGTCTATCCCTGGAACGGAAATGGTTTGCGCTCAGACGACAAAAAATATTACGGAAGTTTTGTTGCCAACTTTAAAATAGGTAAAGGCGATTATATGGGTGTTGCAGGAGATTTGAACGACGGTGCCAGCATCCCGGCACCGGTTATGTCATACTGGCCCAATGATTTTGGTCTATATAATATGGCCGGTAATGTAAGCGAATGGGTATTGGATAAATACTCGCCTGCTGCTTTTGAAGAAGAAGGTGACTTTAATCCCTATTACGGTGATAACTTCAAAACACTGAAACGAGATATGGATGGAAAAGTAGTCGAGAAAGACAGCTTGGGGCACATACCACTTGCCCCGCTCAACAAGAGTAAGTTGGCACAAATGCAAAACACCGCCCCACCGCCAGACAATTTCAACATGAGTCTGTCTAAACGAAAGGGATTTGCTGAATATGGCGTTACATCGTTGATTAACAGTAAATCGCGCGTTATTAAGGGCGGTTCATGGAATGATCCTCCTTATTTCTTAAGTCCCGGTGTGAGACGTTATATGGATGAGGATAAGTCTTCAGCAACGGTAGGTTTTCGCTGTGCAATGAGCCGTGTGGGCAGCCCTGAATCATCAAGACAGAGAAAAAAATAACATTTAATAAAAATGATGAGTTTTAAGGACTGTTTCCTGTAACTACCGGAACAGTCTTTTTTTATGGGTATGAAGAATCTCGAAAAAATAATTGCACTTTTCCGTCAACATTCCGGTGTCAGCATTGATACGAGGAAATTGGTAAAAGAAAGCCTTTTCTTTGCCCTTTCGGGAGAAAACTTTAACGGCAATCGTTTTGCTTCCGAAGCCATTGAAAAAGGGGCAGCAGCAGCCATTGTAGATGACCCAAAATTTGTCCCGGAAAACGACAGCCGCTATATTCTTGTGGAAAACACACTGAATGCCTTACAGCAACTGGCAAAATTTCACCGACAGCAGTTTGATATTCCCCTGCTCGCTATCACTGGAACAAATGGAAAAACCACTACCAAAGAACTTTGCACAGCCGTAGTACTCTCCACTGAAAAAAATATCTGCTCCACCGAGGGGAATCTCAACAACCACATCGGCGTTCCGATGACAATACTGAACATCCGAAAAGAAACAACATTGGCCATTGTGGAAATGGGCGCCAACCATCCGGGAGAAATCGCTAAACTCTGTCAGATAGCACAACCGACCCACGGACTTATCACCAACATTGGCAAAGCACATTTGGAAGGATTTGTTGACTTTCAGGGCATTATCAAAACCAAAAACGAGTTGTATCAATTCTTAAAAAATAATGCGGGAACCGCGTTTGTCAACAAAGACAACCCGCTCCTTATGAAACTTTCGGAAGGAATTCCGTGCATCACTTACGGCACACCCCCTGCTCATGTGGAAGGAAAATTAGAAAAAGATGATCTCTTTGTGAAAATAATATGGAAGCGGAAAGAAAAAAAAATAGATATCCAAACACAGCTATACGGCAGCTACAATTTCAGCAATGTCATAGCAGCTATAGCCGTGGGAACATATTTTGGAATTTCAGCGCCAGGAATTGTTCGGGCATTAAAAAATTACAAGCCCGAAAACAACCGATCACAAATGCTCCAAACACAAAAAAATACACTAATTTCAGATGCCTACAATGCCAACCCGGAAAGTATGATGCTGGCCATTGACGATTTTGCTACACACAGGTTTCCCAATCCGGTACTCATCCTTGGTGATATGTTTGAACTGGGTGAATCTGCTGAGAAAGAGCATAAAAAAATTATTGAAAGGCTGCAAACAATCGGCTTCCAACATGTTATTTTAGTTGGAGAAGAATTTTACAAAATAACACAGTCTCATCTTTATCGGAAATTTGCTACTACAAAGGAAGCAGAGCAATACTTGCAAAACCATCCCATAAGAGATGCACACATCCTTATCAAAGGTTCGCGCGGAATGCAATTGGAAAAAATTATTCAATACTTATAATATGACAACATACACAGCTCTTGGAATGATGTCGGGAAGTTCGCTGGACGGACTTGATCTGGCTTTTTGTGAATTTATAGAAAAAGAAAACCGTTGGGACTACAGGATCATAGCAGCCGAAACACTCCCCTACCCTGAAGAATGGAAGATGCTGTTGCAGGAAAGTTTTTACGCTGTCGGAGAAAAGCTGATAGAAAATGACGTGGCTTTCGGTAAATTTCTCGGAGAAAAAGCGGACTATTTTTTAAAAAAGAATCATTTAAAACCAGATATTATTGCCTTGCACGGACATACTGTATTTCATCAGCCGGAAAAAGGTTTTAGCGTGCAACTTGGTAACGGGCAGGCTATTGCCATAGCTACAGGTATTGAGACGGTGAGTGATTTCCGCAACAAAGACATTCAATTGGGAGGTCAGGGTGCCCCCTTGGTACCCATTGGCGACAAACTACTTTTTGCCGAATATGATTATTGTGTAAACTTCGGCGGCATTGCCAACATTTCGTTTGAAGAAAACAGACAACGGCTGGGTTATGACGTTTGTCCGGCCAATCAGTTATTAAATCATCTCAGCCGGCAAATGGGTAAACTTTATGACAAAAACGGTGAAACAGCCTCATTGGGGAAGCTGGATAAATCTCTTTTCGAGCAGTTGAATAATGTCGAATTTTATCAACAGCCCTACCCAAAATCGCTAAGCAATGAGCAGGTACGGGAACTTTTTCTTCCAATACTTGATAACACACCGGCCTCACTGGAAGATAAGCTTTACACTGCTGTAAAGCACATAGCTTTTCAAATTGCAGTATCTACAGATTCTTCTTCCGAAAAAAAAATGTTACTCACCGGCGGTGGTGCACACAACTCTTTTTTGGTCGAAGCTATCCGCAGAGAGTGTCCGCAATCGGTTTATCTTCCCAATCCTCAAATCATTGATTTCAAAGAAGCCCTGATTTTTGCTTTTATGGGGATTTTACGCAATACCGGCCGTGTCAACTGTCTGGCAACCGCTACCGGAGCCAAAAGCGATTCTTCGGGAGGGGTAATCTATTTACCGTAATTTCTTTAAAAAATAATACTTTGTTAATTGCTCGTTCACACAGAGCTTAGGGTTTGTAACAAATAAAGTGACGGGAATTGACGAAGTAATTTTGCGGGTTTTCAAGGCAGGGCGGAGCGTTAAAAAAATATTTAGTAAACATTTTTAGCGAACGAGCCAGCTTGCAGGAAAGGGTTGCGAATAGC
>CAYLSW010000195.1:0-4267 GCA_964386145.1 uncultured Lentimicrobiaceae bacterium
GAAGGATTTTATTATTTATCAATGAAACTATACTGAGGTTGTTTGAATTTACATCTCAAAATTCCAGTATAGCCGAAAATATACCGCTCTCATTTTTACATTTTACAATAGTAGCTGTATAAAACGGATTTGGTCTCTTTTTTATCCGGTTTCGAGAAAAAATTATCATATATGAAAAAAATATTTTTAACCTTATTGTTTTTATTGGCTGTCTTCGACCTCTCCGCTCAGGTTCACACCACCTATCTCTGGCACATGCAGCAGCCTATTTACTGGCCTGAAAAAAGTATTTCAAACCCTAACCATTATCAGACGGTTTGGGAATCGTACAAAATAAAAGCCGCCGGGGGTAACAATTACGGAACCGGGGTCAGCCATCCGACAAACAACCTTCAGGAAATTTTTGGCAAAGATGACCGCAAAAATGATTACCAGCAGCGCGTGAAGAATACTGTGCAGCAATTGTTGTCGTATCCCGAAGCCGGTGCGCAGGTCAGCTATTCCGGTTGTCTGATTGAGAACGTGAACAGTCTCGCCAATGCTTCCCAATGGGGATATTACAAAGGCTGGAACAATAATTTTGTTACGGCGAGGGGCTGGAAAACATCCGGTGGGTTTCCCCGGGTTGACATGGTGGGGTTCACCTTTCATCATGCCCTGGCGCCATTGATCAGCGAACGTGCTTTCCGGAAGGAGCTGGAAGCCCATCGCCTTATTTACGGAAACACTTTCGGCCATTCGCCCGAGTACTCGAAAGGTTTCTGGCCTGCAGAGTGTTCTTTTTCCGAAAGAAACATCGAAGTACTCGTGGAAGAAGGCTTTCAATGGACAATAGTGGCCAACAGCCACCTTGCGCGCACGTTGCATGATTATCCTCTGCATTTCGGCACTAACGGGTCTAACGTTTCCCCTCCTAACAAAGCCGACAAAGTGGCTACTAACGGGAAAAACTGGTGGAGCGGTCAGACGGACGGGCGCGGTGGCGAGTTTGCTGCTCCCTATAGTTACCAGGCACACAAAGCCAAATATGTTGATCCTGAAACCGGTAAGGAATATTTTATTGATGTGGTTCCCATGGCCGATTTGCTCAGCTACAGGGATGGTTACTCGCCGCAGGGCACCGGCGACATCGACAAGCACATTAAGCCGTATGACGATCCGTCGCACCCTTCTCTTGTGCTGTTTGCCCACGATGGCGACAATTCCTGGGGTGGAGGCGACAGCTATTATTTTGAAGCGGTACCTAATTTTGTTGCCGCTGCCACCAATGATGGCATGGTTCCTACTACCATTCAGCAGTTTCTTCACGACCATCCGGTTCCTAAAAATGATGTGGTGCATGTGGAAGACGGAAGCTGGGTAAATGCCGCCAACGATTGGGGCAGTCCTCAGTTTATCAACTGGTTATGGCCTTTGTATAACCCTTCAACTTATGAATTTGACCCCAACGCATGGAACGAGGATGCGCGTAACTGGGCAGTCATTACCGCCATCGACAACTATGTCTGCATGGCCGAAGACCTCTCCGGAAAAGTGAATATAAACAAGGTGGTCTATTCCGATGCTTCTTCCTCAAACGCAGAAAAAGCATGGGCCTTTTATCTGCCGGCGCTCACCAGTGGCTACATGTATTACGGTACGGCTCAGGATATGGAGGTGAAGCAAACCATTGCCGGGAATAATGCCATCGGTTTTGCTGAGAAAGTAATTAAGGCGCATGCCGGCACGGACAAGACACCTCCTTCGGTATTTATTCCTCAGCGTTTTCCGTATAACCCCGGCGGTAAGGAATTTGGTCCTGTTTACGGATACAAGGTACATATCAGTAAAAAAGACTTCTCTGTCTGGACTTACGGGTATGATGTAAGCGGTATTCGCACAGCTGTTCTGAAATACAGGCTGGACAAGGATGGCGTTAATCCGCTTACTGACAACGACAACGATACTTATGCCGGAGGAGCCGGCGTAGGTTCATGGAAAGTGATCACCATGACGAGAAAATTGATGGATTCAACCTACAATGCCGGCAATCCGGATATTGACTTTTTCGTCTTGCCCAAAGCCATTGCCAGCTTGTATTATGCAAAAATAACGGGTCTGAGCGATACATTGGTGGATTATTATGTGGCGATGACCGATACGCATGGTAACACCTTTAAAACGCCAATCCAGCACGTTTATGTTGGCAATGCACAAGGAAGTGGCGGCGGTGGTGGCGCCAGTCCCAAAGTTTACTGGAAACCTGAAAATCCCACGTCGAATGACACCATTACAGTCTATTCCAAAGATGCCATTAAGGGTTCCATGTTGCATTGGGGCGTTACCGTTGATGGTAAAAGCTGGACACTTCCCATTGCAGGTTACCGGCCATCGGGAACGGTGGAAGCGGGGAGCCAGGCGGTAGAAACTCCGTTTTCATATACGAATAAAGACAGCCTTTATACTTGCCGGATAGGCCCGTTTAACAATGCCGGACAGGTGGTGCAGCAGGTAAACTTTGTAATAAAAATAAATAGTAACAACTGGGATAACAACAACGGCCAGAACTATGGTATCACCATCAACAACAACCCCGATGACCATCCTGTGGGAGCCGATGGTTCGGTATCTGCATTGGTGGGAAAGACGTATGTTTTTAAAGCCGGTGACTTTTACTTTCAGGGCTCAGGCGGATCGGGCTTTGCGGGCATAAAAATAATATCACTTCCTGCAAAAGGGATTTTAAAATACAATAGCCTGACGGTGACGGATTCAACGGATTATACCGATGTTTCTTTGCTGACTTTTACCCCAGATTCTTCCGAAACAGGCTCGCCTTACGCAAGTTTCCGTTATAAAGTGAAGGACACAAAAGGCCGTTACAGTGATGAGAATTATACTATGACCATCAATGTTTTTGATAAAAACCCGTTGGGCGCAAACGGTAGTGTCAATACGAGGGTGAACGAAAGTTACACTTTTTCAGATTCCGATTTTGATTTTAGCGGAATGGATGGTGCTGTTTTTGCCGGCATCCGCATTACTTCTCTTCCCAATGCAGGGAATTTGGAATATGATGGGAAGGCCGTTACTTTGAATGTTACCTTTCCTGACAGGCAACTGTTGCAGTTTACGCCCGCGTCGGGGCAAACAGGGTCGCCCTATGCCCGTTTCGGTTTCAAAGTGGTTGATAGTAAGGGCCGCATCAGCAACGATGCTTATGTTATGACTGTCAATGTACTGGAAAATTATCCGGTTGGTGTAAGCTGGTATCCTGAACAGCCTTCGCGTGATGATAAGATTACCTTTATTGTAAGCCGGGACCAGACTCTGGACACGTATGGCGGTACATTACACTGGGGCGTAAATAAGGTTAATGGAAAATGGACGTTGCCCATTCAGGCTTATTGGCCCGGTGGAACGGTAGATTTTGGTGATGGGCATGCCGTGGAAACCTCGTTTATCAAAGTTGATTCTACGACCTGGAAAGTGGAATTGGGGCCCTTCAATAATGCGGGTCAAAGTGTCTATTCGTTACATTTTGTTTTGCATTATGGCAACAACACCTGGAACAATAACAACAGCCGCGACTGGGAAATCCGGTTTTCTTTAGTCGGAGTGGGAAACATAGCGCAAGATCAAACGAAAATCAGCATCTATCCTAATCCGGTGAGGAGTCATGCAGTCATTGATATTAAATCGGAAGAGAATGCACGTTTTCACATATATATTCTCAATACGGCAGGCAAAGTGATAAAATCAAAATATGTGGGTTCGGCAGGACGCATTGTTTTTTACAATCATTTAATTCCCGGTATTTACATTGTGAAATTTGTGGACGAAAGTTCAGGTCAGGTATATACAAAGAAACTGGTGGCATTTTAGCCATTGGATTGTTTGCAGTACCCCGCCCGTATCGAATGGTACACATGGGGGCTAAAGCGATGGTGGTTGTTGACATTTTCAGGTATCTCCTCCTGAAGATGAGCATAATAAAAAAAGGCTGTCTTTTGACAGCCTTTTTTTATTATAAATTTTGTCGTTTATTGCTTAATAAACTTCATGGATTTCAGCACTCCTTTTTTGCCAAAGGCGGCAATAACATAAATGCCATTGTTCAAATCTCCGGTTTGGATGGTAAGTCTTTTCCCGTCAATATTGCGAATTTCGCGAACTTTTTGTCCGACAACATTGAAAATCTCGATGCGGTTGGCATTTTCCAGGTTGCTAATGTAAAGCACACTATGGACAGGGTTGGGATAGATTCTGAAACTGGGTTGCACGGCAT
>CAYLSW010000196.1:0-4215 GCA_964386145.1 uncultured Lentimicrobiaceae bacterium
CGCTTGTACCTGTCTCCGTCAACTTTTGGTTTATCAAAGTTGACAGTATATCGTGCCAAATTTCCGTCAGCACCAATTCGCGAAACGAAAGATGAAACGGACCGGCAACCCAAGCGCTGCCGTCCAGAAGCCCCCTGGAGGGATGCAGTCCCAGCCGGATCACCCCGACACCGGACTTTTCAAACAGAAGCAAAAGTTGTTTCGACCATGCCACCGCTTCTTCCACAGACAAAGGCTTATATTTTCCTTTTTGGTACCAGCGGTGCAAGACCGTCTCTTTTATCACCAGCGTAGGATAAATACGGGTATTGGAAGCGCCGAGATCAATAATTTTTTGTGCTGTGGCCATGGCTTTCTTCAGGGTGTCGCCGGGCAGGCCGATCATCATTTGCAGTCCCAGGTCGAAACCGGCAGCACGGATCAAAGTGGCAGCTTCTTCCACCTGTTGTACGGTATGTCCGCGACTGGCAGCTTGCAGAACCGTATCGTCCAGCGACTGCGCCCCCAGCTCAATGGTGGTAACGCGGTATTTTTTCAGCCGTGCAAGTACTTCACGGCTGATGTAATCAGGACGGGTGGAAAGGCGGATACCTTGTACTTCGCCCGTGTCGAGAAAAGGCTGTACGGTCTTCAGATAATTCTCCTGAATATCCGGAGATATGCCGGTGAAAGTACCCCCAAAGAAGCCAACCTCCACATGCTTCCCGCCCGCTTTAAAAGAGGAGAGATGCGTTCGGATAATATCTGTTACTTCCCGAAAATCAGGTTTTTGAGTGTGTCCTGAAATCTTCTGCTGGTTACAAAATACACAACGGAACGGGCAAGCCATTTCCGGTGTAAAAACAGGTATTGTGTAATGTTTTAAGTGCAGCATGGCACCGGCAAAAGTAACAAAAGACCGGTTACATTTTTACAGAACTACGGGGGTAGCAATAGCTCCACTTCAAGCATGAATGCTTGAAGTGGAGCTATTGCTACTTCTCAGAAATCCACGTTTGAATACAGGTATTCCAAATATTTTTCTGTTATTTTCTTGAAAATCCTGATTCTTTTTCGTAACTTTGTGGGATAACGTTCTTAAAGACAAGAAGCATGAAAGCAAAAGATGTCGTACAATCCCTGTTGGCCGAAGCAGGAGTGACGCTTAACGGCAGTCAGCCCGGGGATATCCAGGTTCATGACGATCGGGTTTACAAACGCTGGCTTTCGGAAGCCGAACTGGGTGTAGGCGAGTCGTATATGGACGGCTGGTGGGATGCGGAAGCATTGGATGAATTTTTCAATAAAATCCTGCGGGCTAATCTTGAACAAAAAGTGAAACACAGCCTGAAAACCGCTCTTTTCATTTTATCCACAAAGCTTTTTAATCAGCAAACAAAAACAAAATCCAAACGTGTGGGGCGCGAGCATTATGATCTGGGCAATGACTTGTTCCGACAGATGTTAGACAGAAGAATGTGCTATTCGAGCGGATACTGGAAAAAGGCTAAAAACTTAGACGAAGCACAGGAAGCCAAGCTGGAGCTGATATGCAAAAAGCTGGAGCTGAAACAGGGTATGAAAGTGTTGGATATCGGCTGCGGCTGGGGAAGTTTCGCCAGGTATGCCGCTGAAAAATATGGGGTGGAAGTACTGGGCGTGAGTATATCCAAAAAGCAAATTGAGCTGGGACAACAACTTTGCAAAGATATGCCTGTGGAACTGCGTTTTCAGGATTATCGCGAAGTACAGGGCGAATTTGACGCTATCCTTTCCATTGGTTTTCTGGAACATGTGGGACATAAAAACTTCCGGACATACATGGAAGTGGTGAGCCGCTGCCTGAAAGAAACAGGCATTTCGCTGATTCACACCATCGGCAACAACACCAGCGTAACTTACGTGAATGCATGGACCAACAAATACATTTTTCCCAATAGTATGATTCCTTCTTTAGCGCAAATTGCCAAAGCAGCCGAAGGTCTGTTTGTGATAGAAGACCTGCACAATTTCGGCCCGGATTATGCCAAAACACTCCTCGCCTGGTATGCTAATTTTCAGAAAGCCTGGCCACAGTTAAAAGAGCAATACGGTGAGCGTTTCTACCGTATGTGGCAATATTTTCTACTGAGCAGTGCCGGTGGCTTTCGTTCGCGCTACAACCAGCTGTGGCAGCTTGTGATGACCAAACCGGGTCGGATGATGCCACAGTGTCGGATAAGTTAGAAAAAATAAAATCTCCGGGAAAGTTTTTCAGTCATTAATTTCCCGGTCGCGAAAACCAAGCAGATAGAGAATGGTATCCAGCCCGCTGACGGAAATGGCATGTTGCGCGTAAGCTTTTACCGTAGGTTTGGCATGAAAGGCAATGCCCATCCCGGCTTTTTCCAACATGGGAAGATCGTTGGCGCCATCGCCCACGGCAATCACCTGCTCAAGATGGATGTCTTCTTTAAAAGCCAGCAACCCCAGCAGCTCGGCTTTTCGATTACCGTCCACAATTTCGTGCAGATGGCGACCGGTAAGTTTACCGTCTTTAATTTCCAACTCATTGGCAAAGACATAATCAATGCCCAGCCGGTTTTTCAGGTAATTTCCAAAATAGGTAAAGCCGCCTGAGAGGATAGCCGTTCGATAGCCATACTGTTTCAGGGTGTGCAAAAGCCGCTCGGCTCCTTCGGTGATAGGCAGGTTTTCGGCAATCTCTTTTAATACCGATTCGTCCAGCCCTTTTAAAAGGGCAATACGTTGTCTGAAACTCTCTTTGAAATCCATTTCACCGCGCATAGCTCTCGCAGTAATTTCTTTTACTGCCTCACCAACACCGGCTTTTTCGGCCAGCTCATCAATCACCTCTGTCTGTATCAGCGTAGAATCCATATCGAAGCATACCAGTCGCCGGCTTCTGCGGAAAATATTGTCTTTCTGGAAAGCAATGTCAAAATCGCTGCCGGAGGCAATATTCAGCAACGCCTGTTTCATGGCAGTCGTATCCACAGGGGTTCCGCGTACCGAAAATTCAACTACTGCCTTAGCGATTTTATCCTTTTTCATCAACGATTTTCTTCCCGACAAACGCGAAATGGTATCGATGTTCAGGTTTTGCTCTACGATAACCGTGGCCACCTGTGATAAACTTGTGGCCGTCAGTCTCGGCGCCAGCAAAGTAATAATGTAACGCCCCTTTCCCTGGTTGCTTACCCACTCTTCATATTTGTCTATTGGAATGGGCGTAAACTTTATGTGTGTACCCAGCTCATACGACTTAAAGAGCAGGTCTTTTAAAATACTGGACGACTTTGATTCTTTGGGTACCTCAAAAAGAATTCCAAGTCCGAGATCCTGATGGATAACCGACTGGCCCAGGTCCAGGATGTTCACATTGTACTGCGAGAGTACTTCCATAAGCGACGCCGTCAATCCGGGCTTGTCTTTTCCTGAAATGTTGAGAAGAATAACCTCTTTACTGCTTTGTGCCATAGCGCGTAAATTTTATTGAGCAAAAATAGAATATCCTAGTAACAAAAGAACGGTTTTTTACCCACCATCACAATTTTTTTGATGCTTCCGAAGCAAAGGAACCTTAGGGTCATCCAAAGTCAGTTTATAAGATACACCCGGCAGGCTGCTGTTTTCACTAAAAACTAAACTTCAGATAGAGCAACGGGGTAAGCGGGATGGCTTCGGCATAGATATTTATTGAACTTGTCTGGTTAAGCGGGATTTTTTCAAAGTTGGAGAATTTTATGTTTTGCGTGTTGAGCACATTCAAAACCGAGACGCCTATTTCTCCTTTCAGCTTCCGGTCCGGAAACTTCCACGAGGCAGCCACATCTAACCGGCTGTAAGGATAATCCTTTTCAATTTGCCGGTTTCGGTTATAGGTGATGGGAAATCCCGATCCGTAAACATAGTTCGCCGAAAGATAAACCGGATGCAGGTTAACCATGACGCCTACTTTCACCTCATGCAATTGGTCCTGTGGTGCCCGCCGGTATTTCCGGATTCGTTTCGGGTAATAATCGAACATTTCTTCCGTTCGGCTTAACGAATAGGCCACCCAAAAGACGCTGCCTTTGTAGTCCTTTTTTACCATCAAATCCAAGCCGTAACTCCTCCCTTTTCCGTGATAAATGCCAGGGGCAACAATATCTCTGAAGCGGAAAAACCGGCTCAGTCCGTCAACGGTTTTGTAATAACCTTCAAGGCTGACGAGATATCCTTTTTGCGCAAAGC
>CAYLSW010000197.1:0-4213 GCA_964386145.1 uncultured Lentimicrobiaceae bacterium
ATCACATTTCTAAAGCCTTTGTCCATGCTGCTTGCAATGGCAGTCATACGAATGATGTTGTTCACCGTATATTTTCCGTATTTTATGGCAATGAACTGCCAAAACGAATGTCCTACACAAACGACATCTTCCTTTTCCAAATCGTCTAACCGTTTGAAACGTCCACTCAGAATACCATCGCGCAATCGGTTGTCAAAATCAGCATTCCAGTCTTCGGTGATATAAGAGATGTAGCCTTTCTCAAACCATTGGGGAACATCCACTTTGGAAGCGGTCGTCAACATTTGGCGCATCATGCCCTGAGTTCCGGTTGCCATTTGGTTGTATAAAATGCCGGCAATTCCCTTTCTTATTTCCGTTTCAAAATCGGGATAGTCGCCATTGAAGTACAAGAGCGCCTTGTATTGCAACACTGTGTTTAACCCTCCTTCTTCTACCGAACTGCCATCGTGGATTAGTCCGATATTGGTCTGTTTCATGTCGTTGAGCGTGTTGAAAACGATAAATTTGATTTTTCTGTCCATATCAACACCCATCTTGTTTTCTATTTTAGGAATCTGTTTCGAAGCGTATTCTGAAACGAAATTGGCCAGCGGTCGTCCGTTGCGATAGAAATAGATGTCGAAATCGGGAAATTTGTAATAGGTCCAGAGAAACTCTTTGTATTGTACGCGGTTCTTACCGAAAATCATGTTTGAGCCATTGTAGAACTGGGCGAAAAGTGGAAAAGAAAACAACATAAACAGCGAAATCAGGATGACTTTCATCCTGATTTGTTGCAGGCTTTTTATATTTTGCGGTTTTAGCATAGACTACAAATCCAATGTGCTAAAATAGGATATTTTTATAACTGAGGCATGCATGGCGAATGCGGGGGGCCGACTGACTGGTAAGGTTTATCGTCTATCCTGATTTTTTCGGTTGTGCTTTATCCAAATGTATATCCGCTTGCGGAAAGGGAATGCTTATGTCTGGTTTATTGGTGTTTTTGTAAAATTCCGATAGCATTATACCGACTGTCAGACCACGTGTATCAATAATACAATAAATAAGAACGTTTGAAAGTACGGTATATTCATAACGGTGATAGTCAACAACATTATTGGCTATTAGGCCCATCACATTCTTCTGTTGTTGCCTGGAATACTAAAAATTATATTTGCTGCTTAAGCTTACTCTCCTCCGTTAGGAGTAAATTTTTCACCGTACTTTCAATACCTTCCACATCCATGTTGCATATCCGGTAAAGGTCTGATTTGTTGCCATGCCTGATAAAACGGTCTGGAACACCAAGACTTACAATTTTGTTGGAATAGTTATGAAGTGTGGCATAAGCAGCAAGGCTACTTCCAAGGCCTCCACGGATTATCCCATCTTCAATGGTAAGGATGTATTTGAACTGCCGGAAGATTTTATGAAGTAAAGTATCGTCCCATGGTTTTAAAAAACGCAGGTCAAAAACTGCGGGATGGATATTTTCCATTTCCAGTTGACGGGAAGCTTCCAGTGCAAAGTTTCCCGGTTGCCCCAGGCTGATAATCGCCACCTTTTCACCTGCTTTAATCTGTTTTCCTTTGCCGATTTCCATGGCTTTAAAAGGCTGCTGCCACTGGGATGCCCTCATAAACCCGTAACCGCGCGGATAACGTATGGCAAAAGGCCCTTTTTTGTATTGCGAAGCCGTAAACATCATTTGCCGCAGATCCGACTCATTCATGGGAGCAGCCACCACCATATTCGGGATGCTGTTGAGAAAAGCCATATCGAAAACCCCGTGATGGGTGGCGCCGTCAGCACCTACCAACCCGGCACGGTCGATACCAAAAATAACCGGCAACTTTTGAAGCGCTACATCGTGAATGACCTGGTCGTAAGCACGTTGCAGAAATGTGGAATAAATAGTGCAAAAAGGGATGAAACCGGCGGCTGCCAGTCCTGCCGAAAAAGTAACGGCGTGTTGTTCGGCAATCCCCACATCAAAAACCCTATCGGGAAAAGCTTTCATCATAAATCCCAGTGCCGAACCCGAAGGCATAGCCGGTGTTATGGCAACAATCTTTTTATTGTTTTGTGCCAGCTCAAGGAGTGTACGGCCATACACCTCCTGATAGGTAATACGGTCTTCCGGGTCTTCGGCAACAAGTGCTCCTGTTTTCCGGTCGAAACGACCCGGGGCATGGAAAAGTGTTTGTTTTTTCTCGGCTTCTTCAAAACCTTTGCCTTTGGTGGTGATGATGTGCAGCAGCTTGGGACCTTCAATTTTTTTTATCTCCCGCAAGGCTGAGAGAAGTTGCGGAATATTGTTTCCGTCAACAGGGCCAAAATAGCTGAAATGAAAAGCCTCAAAAAGGTTACTGCTCCGAAGGAAGGCTTCTTTTATCACACCGGCATTTTTATCTATCGCTATGTTGTTATCATTCAGAATAATCAACAGGTTGGCATGAGAGACGCCCGCATTGTTCAGCCCTTCTATGGCCATGCCGCCTGTCATGGCACCATCGCCAATGACAGCAATGTGACTGCGATTTTTTTCACCGCTGAGTTCTGAAGCGACAGCCATTCCCAAGGCTGCCGAAATGGATGTGGAAGCATGGCCGGTGCCGAAAGTGTCGTATTCACTTTCGCTACGCATCGGAAATCCGCCGATACCCTGAAACTGCCGGAGAGTATGAAAAACATCGCGGCGGCCGGTGAGAATTTTGTGGGCATACGCCTGATGGCCCACATCCCAAATCAAACGATCGTAGGGTGTGTTAAAAACATAATGCAGCGCAATGGAAAGCTCCACCACACCAAGGCTCGACCCCAAATGTCCGGGATGTACCGAGACCACATCCAAAATGAAATTGCGCAGTTCTTCCGCCAACAGGGGTAGTTGTTCCTCTGTCAGTTTTTTCAAATCGTCAGGTGTATCAATGGTTGCCAGCAAAGGGCCTGGTTTTGGTTTCTGCGCTTTCATGGGAGGGCAAAGGTAGGGAAAAAGCCGGAAGCCGGAAGCCAGGGCTGATAACCTGTGGTAATAAAATCCGCCGGAGTGTGTAAACAATAACAACCCCGCTTTGAGCGTCCACGCTCAAAGATACACTGCTGGCCTGGATTTGTGCCGAAGCTCCGGTAGGGAAGATTTAGAAAATTGGCCATGAATCGACTCAATGGACTAACTGTAAAACTGAAAAAGGTTGTCTCCCTTTCGGCAAACAACCTTTTTCATACCATCATTTAATAGTAAAGAGCTGAGGTTTTAGTGATGGCTCAGATATTTGGCAACACCTTCGTGTGTAGCTTCCATGGCTTCGTCGCCGGGTTTCCAGTTGGCCGGACAAACTTCGCCGTTTTCTTCAAAGAACTGCAAAGCATCTACCATACGCAAAGCTTCGTCGATGCTGCGTCCCAGCGGCAGGTCGTTGACTACCTGATGGCGTACAACACCTTGTTTGTCAATCAGAAACAATCCGCGGTAAGCAACAGCTTCGCCGTGAAATTCCATTTCACCTTCTTCGTTGTAGTCGTACTCACCGGCCAACACATCATAATTTTCGGAGATGGTTTTGGAAAGGTCAGAGACCAAAGGAAATTTAACGCCTTTGATACCGCCATCGTTTTTGTCGGTGTTCAACCATGCCCAATGAGAGAACTGAGAATCGATGGAGCAGCCTACAACGGCAACATTTCTTTTTTCAAATTCTTCCATTTTTTCCTGGAAAGCCAGAATTTCCGTAGGACATACGAAAGTAAAATCAAGAGGATAGAAAAAGAAAACAACATGTTTCTTTCCAATATACTGCTCAAGTGAAAATTTTTCAACAAACTCACCACCGTTTACTACGGCAATGGCTTCAAATAAGGGAGCTTTTTTTCCAACTAATACTGACATAATTTATTATTTTTAAATGATTAAATTTCTTTGTTGCAAAGTTAAGAATAATTTTAAATAAGCACGAAAAACCACATTAAATAAAGTTAAAAAGGCCTTTTAATTTTTTTTATAATTTAGCCGTAGAATATAGTGCTTAAGCAAATTAAATAATTATCACCATGAAAAAATCAGTTCTTTTGATGTTGGCAGGAATACTGTTTGCCTTGCCTCTTTTTTCACAATCCCTGAAATCCGTCTGGGCAACAAAAAAAGTTCTCAGAGTCCCTGAATCAGTATTTTATCGGGTGAAAAACAACTTGATTTATGTCTCAAACATCAACGGTAAATCTTCGGTGA
>CAYLSW010000198.1:0-4183 GCA_964386145.1 uncultured Lentimicrobiaceae bacterium
GTCGGCCTGGAGAAGATTCCTGAATCCGGCAGATTGATTGTCGCTTCCAATCATCCCCTGGGAGGGCCGGATGGTCTTGCTCTTATGCTGACTGTTTCAAACAAGAGGAAAGATATTGTGTTTCCGGTTAACGATATTCTTATGAATGTGAAGAACCTCGAACCACTTTTTATTCCCATTAATAAACACGGCTCCAACACAGAGAATATCCGGATTATCAATGACACATTTGCATCTGATAAAACCATTTGTTATTTCCCGGCTGGGTTAGTTTCCCGGAAGAAAAAAGGCATTATCAAAGACCTGGAGTGGCATCCTACTTTCATCACCAAAGCCAGGAGGTTTAAACGTGACATCATTCCCACACACATCAGTGGAAGGAATACGAATTTCTTTTATAACCTTGCTAAAATACGAAAGTTACTACATGTCAAAGCCAACATCGAAATGCTCTATCTTGTTGATGAATTTCAAAAACAGAAGAATAAGCCGGTTACCATTACCTTTGGGAAGCCTGTTTCGTATAAAGTTTTTGATCACCGGCACACGAGCAATGAGTGGGCTGCCATGATGAGAGATTTCATATATTTGTTAGAAGATAATCCGGATGCTGCTTTTTTGTCAGATTGATTGTATCTTTGCCACGGTAAACAAAAAAAAATGGAAACAATCATCCCACCCGTAAGTAAAGAGTTGTTGCTCTCTGAGTTAAATGAAAAAACATTTCTTCGGAAGACTAACAGTGGAGGCAACGGCATTTACGACTTTACAGCAGCGGAGGCACCGCACGTTATGATGGAAATAGGCCGGCTGCGTGAAGTTACCTTTCGCGATGCCAAAGGTGGCACTGGAAAGAGTATGGATGTTGATGAATACGACAGTGGAGAAGACGCTTTCAGGCAACTTATTGTCTGGGATCCGAAGGAACAGGCTATTGTAGGAGGATACCGCTACAAACACTGCAAAGAGATGATAGTAAAGGACTGGGAAGTTTTTACGCCTACCTCTCGCCTTTTTAAATACAACAAACTTTTTATTCAAAAATATCTGCCTTATACTATTGAGTTGGGCCGCTCGTTTGTACAACCCGATTATCAGCCCACCTACAATCTGCGCCGGGGTTTGTTTTCATTAGACAATCTTTGGGATGGTCTGGGTGCAGTTATGGTGAAATATTCGGATGCAAAGTATCTGTTTGGCAAGATCACCATGTATCCTCATTTTGATTCTTTTGGCAGGGATATGATCCTTTATTTTATGGGAAAATATTTTCCGGATAAGGAAGATTTGATCAGGCCGAGAAACCCGCTCCACATTAAAACAGATAATAAAATACTTGAAAGTATTTTCAGCGGCGTAAACTATGAGGAAAACTACAGGATACTTGTGCAGAAAGTCAGGAAACTCGGGGAAAATATTCCACCGCTTTTCAACGCCTATATGAGCCTTTCTTCCACTATGAAAACTTTTGGTACAGTACTCAACGACCATTTTGGCAATGTAGAAGAAACTGGAATTTTGGTTACGGTGAATGATATATATGGGGCTAAAAAAGACAGACACCTGAACATTCCGGAATAACCGGAGACAGAAACTATGAAAATAAAAGAAGCAGAGTTTATCACCAGCTCGGTGATGGAAAGCCAGTGTCCGAAGCCGGAATTGCCGGAATACGCCTTTATTGGTCGTTCAAATGTGGGCAAATCAATGCTGACTAATATGTTGACCGGCAAACGTAAGCTGGCAAAAGTTTCCGGTAGCCCGGGGAAAACCATTACAATGAATCATTTCTTAATCAATAAAGAATGGTATCTCGTTGATTTACCCGGATATGGTTATGCCAAACGATCGAAGACAGAGCGTAAAAAATGGGAAAAAATGATCCGCCATTATATTCTTACCCGCTCAAATCTGATGTCTCTTTTTGTCTTGGTAGACCTTCGTCACGAACCTCAGAAAAACGATATGGATTTTATTGAATGGTTGGCTATGTCACAAATTCCGTTTGTTATTACTTTTACCAAATCTGACAAGCTGACCAGGTTAAATGTTGAGAAAAACCTTTCTGCTTATAAAAAAGCACTTCTACAGAATTGGGAAGAGTTGCCTCCCCATATCATTACTTCTGCCACTACAGGTGTTGGAAAGGAGGAGTTGTTGCAATACATCGAAAAAACCAACGGACTATTTCAGCTTTCTGAGGAAATCAGAAGGTCATAGTGTTGAAGAAATTTTGAGCTTTATCAAAGCACAAAGTTGCTAACAGACACTTTTGTTAAGTCTGTAAGAGGAAAAAAGCGTAAAAGAACAAGCTCGAAACCGACAGTTTATTTCGATTCAGTTCCTTAATAGAGCTCAACCAGCAGTTGGTTTTTGGAAACCAGGTCGTTCACCTTTACCCACAGATTTTTAACACGTGCATCTTTTGGTGCGATGATGATATTGTGCATTTTCATGGCTTCAAGCAAAAGAAGCGGTTCGCCTTCCGAAACTTTCTGTCCACGTTTTACCTTGACTTCCACAATGGTTCCCGGAATAAAAGCCTTCACAAGGTTAGTGTCCGGTTCTTCGTAGGGCTTCCTGTTTTTAAACTTATTGGTCAGGGTGGTTTTGTAATCCACTCCTCCAATAGTAAGGCTCCCCGGTGTTTTGTCTTGTTTTTCTAACATAGCAGTTCGATTTTAAAATGGAGGAATTCCATGTTTTTTCTTCGGTAGAAAGACCTCTTTTTCCTGTGAGATACCCAAAGCCCTGACCAACATTTTTCTGGTTTCAGCGGGCTCAATAACAGCATCAATATATCCATAGGCTGCGGCTACGTATGGGTTGGCAAATTTCTCCTTATATTCGTCTACCATTTTTTTCCTAAAAGCATCCGGATCTTCGGCAGCCATAATTTCTTTACGGAAAATAATGTTAGCGGCACCCTCCGGCCCCATAACGGCGATCTCGGCTGTAGGCCAGGCAAAGACAAAATCGGCTCGCAAATGGTGTGAACACATGGCAATATAACCACCTCCATAAGCTTTTCTCATAATCAGTGTAATCTTAGGCACGGTGGCTTCGGAATATGCATACAGAATTTTAGCACCATGGCGGATAACGCCGGCATGTTCCTGGTCTACACCCGGAAGGTAACCTGGTAAGTCAACCAGCGTAACCAACGGAATATTAAAAGCATCGCAGTAACGGATAAAGCGACCTGCCTTGTCGGAGGAATCCACATCCAGCACGCCGGCCAGCACCATAGGCTGGTTAGCAACAAAGCCTACGGTATCACCTTCCATGCGTCCGAAACCGATAACCATGTTTTGTGCAAATAATTCCTGGACTTCCAAAAAGTCGGAATCATCTGTGATAGAACGGATCACATCGCGGACATCGTACGGTTCGCGTGGGTCTGAAGGGATGATACTTTCAATGTTGAATTTTCTGGTTTTTGGTTTCTTTTTTGGATAGGTTGCCGCCTTACGGGAGTTATTCCAGGGAATATAACTCACCAGGCTTTTGATCTGGTTGAAACACTCTTCTTCGCTTCTGGCAAAAAAATGAGCATTGCCGGTTATTTCGCAATGCACCCGGGCTCCACCCAACGCTTCCATGCTTATTTCTTCTCCCAGCACGGTCTTAATTACCTCCGGTCCTGTAATAAACATTTTGGAAATATTTTCGACCACAAACACAAAATCTGTCAGTGCCGGAGAATAAACAGCTCCCCCGGCACAAGGGCCGAGAATGACCGAAATCTGTGGTATAACTCCTGAAGCGAGGGTATTTCGGTAAAAAATTTCACCATATCCGGCCAGCGAGTTTACTCCTTCCTGAATACGGGCTCCACCGGAGTCGTTGATGCCAATCAGCGGGATTTTCAACTTCAGTGCCCGATCCATAATCTTGGTGATTTTTTTGGCATGCATCCATCCCAGCGAGCCTCCGGCAACGGTAAAATCCTGAGCATAAATACATACCGGATGCCCCGAAATAGTCCCTGTTCCCGTAATAACACCATCGCCCGGAAGATATTTCTTGTCCATGTTAAAATCCCTTGCTGCATGCTCTACAAACAAGTCATATTCATGAAAAGTATTTGTGTCAAGCAAAGCAACAATACGTTCCCGGGCAGTCAGTTTCCCAATGGCCTTTTGCTTCTGAATGGCTTTGTCGCCTCCGCCTTTTAATGCGC
>CAYLSW010000199.1:0-4179 GCA_964386145.1 uncultured Lentimicrobiaceae bacterium
GTCTGATTTACCGCACCAAACAAAGGCCAAAGGGCAAGAGCGCCTTTTCCGTTTGCTCCCGAAGAGAAAACCAAAAACATGGCTACGAGAACGACAAAACCTGTGGAGATATATTTATTTCTAAAGGTTTTAGGAAAAGTTTCGGTAAGCAGATAACGCTGCACGCGTGTAGCCGTATCCATCGTGGTTCCTGCAAACGAAGCCACAAATACACCCATGATGGTCATGGCAATAACTTTGGGAATACCCACAGCTTCAATCATGTTGGCCGAACCTTCCACAAACGCACCCACTTTAGAACTTAATCCGCCGGCAGCAGCCCACGAAGCATAATGATGTGTCCATGCTTGTACACCGGTCAGTATTGCACCGTCTTTGGCTATGTACCCCATGCCAATACCGGCAGTAGTAGCAATAATTACCAACGTTGAGAGAGAACCTTCCATAAGCATGGAGCCATAACCAACAAACAGGGAATCCGATTCTTTTCGCACCTGTTTGGAGGAAGTTCCCGAGGAAACCAGTGCGTGGAAACCTGAAATGGCACCACAGGCAATGGTAATAAACAGGAACGGCCACATGGGAGGCGAACCGGCCGGGTGAGGCCGTACGGCAGGCGCTACAATATGCAGATTGCCGCCAATTCCTGAGAAAACGACCCCGAGAACAAGTAATGCGAGAGCCACAATCAACTCATGAGAATTAATATAATCACGAGGTTGCAGCAAAGTGGTTACCGGTAACACGGATGCCACAAAAGCATATCCCAACAGAATGATGGTCCATATAGCAATAGGAGATAATCCTAATACTGCAGGCATCCTCAACGGGACATAAGCTCCGAGAATTACTGTTAAGTACATGACCACCACGGCAATAATAGACCAAACCATCAGATTGGCCCCTTTCTTATAAACAAGGTATCCGAGATAAATGGCAATGGGTATCTCAACCCATACCGGAATTACCGACTGAGGATACATTTTAAACAGAATAGCAATCACCAGCCCGAAAATAGCCACGATAATCCACAACTCCATAAACACAATGAAGAACAAAAAGTATTTTGTCCGTGTATTGATATATTTTGCAGTAAATTCAGAAAGTGATTTTCCCTGATTACGCATGGAAAGAATCAAAGTGCCAAAGTCGTGGGCAGCACCCATGACGATAGAGCCTACAAAAACCCAGATCAGGGCGGGGAGCCAACCCCAGATAACAGCAATGGCAGGACCTACAATCGGGCCTGTTCCTGCAATGGAGGCAAAGTGGTGTCCAAAAATCACCTCTTTTCTGGTGGGAACAAAGTCAACATCATCTTCAAATTCAACGGAGGGAACTTTGTTGCTATCACTCAGTCGAAAGATTTTGTTTCCAATAAATTTTCCGTAAACCCTGTACATAATCAGGTATCCACCGAATACCACTACCATAATTAGTATTGAAGCCATATTTTTAAATTTTTAAGTGAAAAAAAAAATATTAGTAATTAAAACTTATACAAGGCACTAAGTGATATCTGATTTCCCTGAATATTCTTATCCGTTGAGCCGTACGTGAGGTTACTGTGTAACCATTCAAGACTGATGGCAGCTTTGCGTAAATTGTATTTCAACATGAAGTCATAAAGATTGTGTTTGGTTCTTGGATTTGAGAAAGCTGCCACAGCGTCTTCATGGTTGACTCTTTCAGTCCCGTAAAACCCATAAATTCCAACTTTTTTATTAAAAACATAACCCACCTGAAACCAGCCTCCTGTGGAACGAAGATCAAGAGTCGTATCTTGTACCTGAGTGATGGCACCAAACTGTTGTCCTATATTTTTTCCGGTATAAATATTACCCTGCAAGAGAAAACCACCCGAATGATATTTGGCTCCAACTTCGGCAGCCAGACCGGTAAGGGTAAGGTTCATGTTGTCAACATTTGCCGGAGCCAGATTTTTTTTATCGACATGACCTACTACATAGACGCTCCATTTTTTGGCAATAAAATTGAATTTCAACTCCGTTTGAGGAGAGCCAAAGTTGCCACCGTTCAGGAAATCGGTATTGGAACCGGGGCCGTTCCACGAGCCGGCAAAAACAGCAAAATCCATACGAACCTTAACAGGGCTCTCCTTACCATTTAGTCCCCAATACAAATAGATACCGGGAAAACGCCAGCCTACAAATCCTGCACTACCATAGCCCAATGGGAAGGCAATGTGCGATAACGAAACCGGAACATTTCCAAACATGGGCGTCCAGGCCTGCCCCAAACGAATCCTAAAATTATCATGAACAAAATCCATGTAAGCTAACCGAAGCCGTATCATCGGCATTTGAGCAGCAAACAGGGACGTTCCGTGATAGCCGCCAAAAAAGTCAGTTTCCAGGACTCCCCCATAAGTCCATTTCTGGTCTTTCGTTTTGTGGCCACTGAATACGAGGGTCAGGCGCGTATTCCTTACATCGAAACCATTAAACCATTTTTTGGTTGCATGTTCCGGGGGATTAGCCCACTCAGCATCCTGACCGTTGCCAAATTTAAACGACTGATCCTGCATAAATGTCGTAAAACTGACAAATCCTTTTAATTTAATTGTTTCCGTGCCGCCCGGAATAACGTTTTGGGCATACAACCCTGCAGCAAGAAACAATGCTACAGTAAGTGTAGTAAATTTTCTCATGATTAACTCGTTTTAATTAATAAATCCGTTTATATTAAGGTATCCGTTTACCTTCTCTATTGGGCACAAAAAAATTAATATACTGATAACAAGCTTTAATTTAGGTAACTGCCAGACTATTTTCAGTGCGGATCTCCTGTTACTTGAAGGCGGTCTTTTTAAGGCTGTCTTGCTCCTGTTTGCTTCCCTATTCCCGCAGGGATGATAGCTATAAAAGTGCATGTTTGCTTAATTAAAAATTGTCAATCCTTTGACCTATTACAAATTTTAACGAACAAATAACGGCTCAAACCTAAAACTTTTTTTTTATAATTCCTGTTATTTTTTAAATATTTACAGCTCTCATAGTTAATTTATAACAAGTCTAATTTAGCAAAGCATCATGAAACACAGCAAAATTAGATGCGGATATAATTTTCATGCTAAAGAAAAGGTCTGATTTTTTTAATATCTTTGCTACAGATGTTTACAATTTTACCCCATGAAACTATCTTTTTGGAATTTAATGATGCTGATAGCCTATGCGCTGGTGTGTATTATCATCGGGCTGGTAAGCACACGAGGCAACAGAGACGAAGATTACCTGATTGCCGGCAGAAGAATCGGATTGTTCGGATTTGTGTCAACCGTTGTGGCCAGCTATATCGGTGGAGCAGCCATCGTGGCTTACTCCGCTTATGTGTACAAGTTTGGAATTTCTGCTATTGCCGTTTTTGTGGGAACCGCGGCAGGCTTCCTGTTTTTTATTCCTTATGCACTTAAATTACGTAAATTCAGTACGAAGAAGCAATTTCTGACACTCTCCGACTGGTTTTATTTTAAGTATAATAAAAAAACCGGCGTGGCTTCCGCCCTGATTTTGTTTGTGGTTTATTTTGGTATGTTGCTAAACCAGTTTATCGCCGGCAGTAGTATTCTTTCGCACATCAGTGGCTGGAGCTACGAAACAGCGCTGCTAATTTCAGCTACGGTCATTACCATCTACCTCTTTGCAGGAGGATTTAAATCGGTGGTAAAGACCGATGTCTTTCAGTATATTATCATGTTTATCTTATTCTTGTTGTTGGCCTACGTTCTTATTGAAGGGAACCATAATTTCCCGAAAGAGATGACAGACTTCTCAGACATGAGCGTTTCCATGACCATTGCTTTTATCTTTTTTGGTATTCTTATTATTTTTCAATCAGCTGAGTACTGGCAACGGGTATATGCTGCTAAAAGTAACAAGGTGGTAAAAAATGGATTCATAGCCTCGGCTATTCTGGTACTCATCACCGGTTTTGCCATTACCATTGTCGGGCTTTCTGCACATTATCAGGTTCCGGGAATTGCTCCCCGTAATGCCTTTGCCGAAGGGCTGAAAGTTCTTGTACCTGAAAAGTTTATCGGAGCCGGGCTGGTATTGCTCTTTGCCGCCATTATGAGTTCAGCCGATACCATTATTTTTGTACTGGCTTCCAGCGTGGCAAAAGATTATATTTCCCATTTTTCTAAAAAAGAGGTTACCC
>CAYLSW010000200.1:0-4177 GCA_964386145.1 uncultured Lentimicrobiaceae bacterium
GTCTATGGATTTAATTTCGCTTTAAAACCAAGAGTCATTATGACCTTATCGTTAGAATAGACCAGGACAGGGACTGTTCCCTGATTGTATGAGGTTACAATCAGGTTGACAATCATTGAATTTGCTTTTTGTATATCTCTTATGAAGCCATCGGGAATAGTTACAACAATATGACTATCTGTGGGTGCATTTCCTTTTCCTGAACTGTTTACTTTAGCGGATTTGATTATTCCGAAATCAAGCGTTCGTAATGTCGTTCCTGTTATTGAGTCCGGGAAATTTAGCTTTAGCGCAACATCGAACGGAAATCCGTTGGAAATATCTGCCACCAGAGTTCCTGATTTTTCAGGGATGTCATTGGGCGAAATATGAATATTATTTACAGTGTCGGTAAACATTAATCCCTTTGCCTTAAAGCTTAAGGGTACTTTAAGGTCGACATTAGCTGTGAAAACATCTTTGCTGTTTAAAAAATTTGCAGCTTTTCCCTTAGGATTTGTGATAAAGCCTCCACTATATCTAATGGAGTCAGGCCGCAATGACAAAAATTTGACAATGGATGAATTATTATTGTTTATATCAACACTGCCGTACACTGTTTGCCCTTCTACCAGAGGATATTTAAAAGTTACAGAGTCGAAATTCAGTTTTTGGGTTTCCCCGGATTCTTTTTTTATGGCTTCAAAATTCATCTTTACTTTGATGGGGACACCAAAATCATTTCGGTAGTTTAAAATCATTTCGGGAGTGGTAAACACCAGACTTCCATTCAGGTTTTTCAGAAAATCCAAATTAACAGAGAAACTATTACTGCCAATCTGAATTTTTTGTTTCCCGAGGTAGCCGTTTACTGAAGCCAGCGATATACTTTTGATATTAAAAGTTGTGGTTATCTGATTGGATGAATCAAATCTAATCAGTTGATTAGTTGTGTTTAGGGTTACTTTGAAATCGACAGGCAACCGGTTGTACTTCACACGGCTGTCTGTCGTTAAATCGAATGAAGTTTCAGACAGATTCCATGTGCTATTGATATTGCCATTTGCTGTTACAGAGAAAGATTGTTCGGGTATCTGGTTGTTTTTAATAGCGGAAGGAAGCGTCAGGGATGCATCAAATCCTATATTGAGGTTGGAATGAACGGTGTAATGAAAGATTCCTTTATTGAGAGCAATTTTATAAAATCTTTCATCATGGCTGGTTGAGACGGTTAGCATTTTTCTGGCTGCAAAAACCAATTGTTTTGAAATTTTAGCTGTACCGGATATTACAGTCAGATTATAGGTTTGAAACCGGAAATTAATTCCTTTGGCTAATTCAATGAGTACATCATCAGGGTAACTCCCCTGGCTGCTGAAATTGCGCGCAATAACCCTGAGCTTGTTTCCAAGAACTTTTCCGGCCAGATCAATGGTTTCTTTGCGTGAAGTGCCGGATAACAAGTTTAAAATTTGTACGGATTTGAGTATTTGATTGTTGCGTACATCAACAAGATCAAAGGCCATGGTGTCTATTGTAACAGGCAGTGTATTATAGGCTTCAATGACAAGCGTGCCTTTCGAAAATTTTAAACTGTTAAAGTTATTAAGTTCCGGCATGTTCAGGGTAAAATCATTGAATATTCTAAATGGAGGGAAAATATTTCGTTTGCCATCGTATTTTCTAAGAGAATCGGCTGTTTGCTGGCTAATATTGGGAAGGATGTCATTTATGTTTATTACAGCACTATCCGAAAAGTTATCAAAATGAATGGCTCCCAGGGAGAAAGAGTAGCTTTGTGATAGTTGGGGAGAAACCTGCATTAGGCTATCGGCTGAAAAGCTGATCACCGAATCCTTGTGAAAGACATAAACAAGCGAACTGTCTGATTTTGTAATTATAGCGGAATCATTACCGATAATATTCCGAAAAGTGATAGTTGTTTTCACAAAAGGAGTCGCAACATCAGGATTCCATTTTGACAGAGAAACTTTGCCGAATTGGTTGAACTCCTTTTGACAGGAAGAAATTATCAAACCCACAAAGAAGAAAAACAGGATGAATTTTGTAAACTTTTGCATGCCCTTTAACCTTTTTAAGGTTACAAAGATACAATAGAAATATTGATTTTGCCAGCAAATAGATTAAATACAAACGCCAAATAATTTTTTTCAGCCAAGCCATTACGACTCAGTGAATACAATACTTTAGCTTGTACGGAAAAAAAGTTACGCAAGTAAATCATAAAAACAACCGCTATTTCTGTAAAGATTAGCGGCTGTTTTCATGATTTAAACACAGCGTTATTTATTACCCGGGTTTGTTCCGGAAGCATCTTTTCCGGTAGGATAAGCGGGCATTTCTTTGGGTGGTTGAGGCAGTTTCATGGGATGCTTTTTGATTTTCTTCATGAGATAATCAATTGCCGTATCAAGTTGCCTGTCTTTTCCGGCTATTACGGCGCCTGGTAAATTATCTACGCGAATGTCGGGACTAACACCATGATTTTCAATAATCCATTCTGAATCCAAACCATAAATACTATTCTGAGAGACAACCAGTCTGCCGCCATCAATTAATGTCCAGACATTGCTGTAACCTCTGACGCCTCCCCAGGTTCTTGTTCCGATAAGGGGACCCAAACCGTATTTACGGAAGTAATAGGGGAACATATCGCCATCGGAAGCCGAATAGTGGTTGATGAGTGTGGCCTTGTACCCGTTCAGTACCTGTCCTGGATAGCGTTCAGCAGCATGTACACGGTTGGTACTCATGCCGATAAGCACACGACGCAACCGCTCAAGAATGATTTGGTCGATAAATCCACCACCATTAAAACGATCGTCAATAATGAGCCCCTGTTTGCTGAGTTGCGGATAAAACTGGTGGATAAACTGATCCATGCCCAGTGCTTCCATATCAGAAAGATAGATATAGCCGATTTTCCCATTTGATTTTTTGGTCACAAAATTTCGTTTTGTACGAATCCAGTTGAGAAGCCTTAAGTTCAACTCGTTGGCAATGGGCTTGACTACAATGGTGTGTGTATCTTTTCCGGAAGGATTATTGGCGAGTGTCAGCGTAACCTGTTTCCCCACAGTGTTGATAAACAAACTGTAAGGATTTGTCGGCGCCTTGAGGGGCTGACCGTTTACAGCGAGAAGATAATCGCCCTGTCTGGCGTTTATGCCCGGTTCGGTAAGCGGAGAATGATACCCGCTTCTGGAATTATCGCCTTGGAAAATCTTCTTGAAGTAGTAACGACCCGAAGCTTTGTTAAGGCCGAAATTGACGCCTAACAATCCGGTGGGGTTGTATTTGCCAAGATAGTCATCGTCGCCACCCCAGACATAGGTATGCGAATTTTCCAGTTCTCCAATCATTTCTCCGATCAGATAGTTCAAATCTTCCCGTGAACCAAGTTGTGGAAGCAGTTTAGCGTAGTTTTTCCCCACTTTTTCCCAGTTGACACCGTTCATTTTGGTATTATAAAAATAGTTGTTGAAAAGACGCCAGGCCTGATGATACATCTCATTCCACTCGGCACGGGGGTTGACCTGTGTTTTCATGTTTGCAAGGTTCAGAAAAGTGGCCTTTTGTCCGTGTGTGGTTTTGGTTGAAATCAAAAAGAATTTTCCTTTCTGAGCATAAAGAATAGTACTACCGTTGGCGCTCAGTACGTAAGCGCGCACTTTATTATCCACCACGGTAGATTCTTTTTTCTTTGTCAGGTTGAAGGCTTTGATGGCTGAATTTCCACTTCCCGGCAAAGGTCCATCGATGGTTTGCAGCGGGCTTGTCTGGAAGAAAATGTTGTTTCCGGAAGCCTGAAGATTCCCATAATCACCTGGTTTTATGGGAAGAGGGACAGCCCGTTCCATCAATCCGTCTATTTCGACGGTTATAGGGGCACTTGCCTCAGGTTTCCATATTTCCGGATGCGTTGTCTTTTTCTTGCCAACATTGGGAATGCCTTCATCTGACTTGGGTGCAAAGGGTGATTTTTCAGCTTTTTGCAGTGTAGCCACATAAATGCCGTCCATTTTTAAGGTAGCCACATTGAATTCGGTTTCACTAAAAGTGGGATTCTCATGCCGTGCCGAAACAAAATAGAGGTATTTGCCATTGGGCGAAAACAGGGGCTCGTTGTCGGCATACATTCCAGTGCTTATTTTTGAAATTTTGTGGTTGTCAAGAT
>CAYLSW010000201.1:0-4174 GCA_964386145.1 uncultured Lentimicrobiaceae bacterium
AATTGTTATCTTCGTTGTTTTCCACAAGTCCGAGATCTCCGTAATCTTCGGTATAACCGTAAAGGTTATCCAGTTTAATACCATATATATTCTTCAGATGATTTCTTTTCAGCTTCAGGGTTGGGGACAATTCGCCTGTTTCGGTGGACCATTCGCGACAGGTTAGGGCAAACTTTTTGATTTGCCGGTGGCGACCTAAAGTTTTGTTTATCTTGTCCACCTCCTCCTGGTAACGTGCCAGCACTTTTGGATGGCGAACCAATTCAGTGTTGTCTCTAAACTTCACATGATTTTTAAAACACCAGCCATGCAGGTAGTGAAAGTTGGGACTGATGATGGCTGCTGCAAACTTTTCACCTTCACCCACCACGAGAATCTGCTCAATAAGCGGGGACTCTTTAAAAACATTTTCAACAATTTGCGGGGCTACATATTTCCCGGTCGAGAGTTTAAATATTTCTTTCTTCCGGTCGGTAATCCACAACACTCCGTTTTCTATTTTGCCGATATCGCCGGTATGAAACCATCCATTTTCATCAATAACTTCTTTTGTTCTGTCAGGGTCTTTATAATAACCAACCATGAGGTTATGACCCTTCATCAGTATCTCCCCATCTTCGGCAATCTTCACATCCACATTTTCCAACACCGGCCCAACGCTTCCTGCCTGCATGGTAGGATACTCTCCATAGTTCACAGATATAACCGGGGATGTTTCTGTTAGTCCGTAGCCCTGGGCGACTTTAATTCCAACGGCGCTAAACAGACGGGCTAACCTTGGCTGCAGGGCAGCTCCTCCCGAAATGACAACCTTCAGTTCGCCTCCGAGTGCTTCCTGCCATTTGCTGAAAATCAGTTTTCTTGCAATGCTCAGCTTTTTGTCGTACAGCAAACTACGCTTGGCCGGGTCATCTTCGTACTGAACGCCAAGTTTCACAGCCCAGTCGAAAAGCCAGCGTTTGATGCCTTGCAGCTCTTTGCCTTTCAGCATGATTTTGTCAAAAAGTTTTTCCAGGACTCTTGGTACGGAGGCAAAGCCCTGCGGATGCACTTCTCTCAGGTTTTCGCCAATGGTATCAATGCTTTCCACGTAATAAACACTCAGTCCTTTGGCCTGAACAAGGTAGTTCACCATCCTTTCCAGAACGTGGCATAAAGGTAGAAAGCTCAGCCAGCGGTCTCCGGCATTCACATCCAACAGATTCCGGGTATCCATGACATTACTCATAAAATTTTCGTGGGTCAGCATAACACCTTTAGAGCGACCGGTAGTTCCCGACGTGTAAATAATGGAAAGCAGGTCATCTTTCGAGATGCTGTCTTTTATTTTTAGGAGCTCGCTTTCATATTTCTCGTTGTTCTTTTTACCCAGTTCCACAATTTCGCTCCAGTGAGGGATGCCCTCAACATCATCGTAGGTAAATATTTTTTCGATTTTTGGTACTTCATCCACCAGTGGCTTAATTTTATCGTAATATTCTTTGGAAGAGAAAATGGCCAGCCGGGCGTCCGAATGCTCCAGGATATATCGATGCTCTCCCCGTCCGATATTAGGATAAACCGGGACGTGAATAACACCGATTTGCCCCATTCCCATGTCGGCAAAGTTCCACTCAGGACGATTGTTGGAGATAGTCAGGATTTTATCTCCCTTTTTGAAACCCATGGCCAGTAATCCACAGCTGAAATTATCGACCATCTCTTTATACTCATCGGTGCTAAAGTTCTCCCACCGGTCGTTTCTCTTAATGGAAAGCGCTACTTTGTAATTATATTTTTTTACGTTTTGGTCGAGAATATCAAAATTTCTTTCAAGTTTCATTGGTAAAAATTTTAGATTAATATTGTGAATGATTTGTGTAAAAATAGTCTATAAGTTTGAATTTTTCAAAGTTTTCTTATCTATTTAGCTTTGAAGGTCCAGGTAAACTGAAATTCCGAGACCTGGTCGCCTGCCTTATCAATCCCAATGGATGTTATGGTAACTGTCTGTCCTTCACCTGTTCTCAATGTTTGTTGTACTGCGTGGCTAATGGCTTCCCCATCGTGGCAAGTGAAAACCACTTTGCTTTGGGCTTTTTTTGTAAACTTAGCCTGCATGTCAAGAACCAGCATGGATATAGGCCGGGGAGCTGCTTTAACTTCTGCTATGGCCATAGATCCCGAAGAAAGCTCAGCGGCCATTGACTGGACGGCAAAATATAGTGACCGGAAAGGATTTTTTGTCAGCCAATTGTACGGTACGGATACGCTGGCATGTTTTTGGTCCAGCTCAATAATTCGCAGGCCATTCAACAGCCCCATAGGCATATACCTGATAAAAAATAATTTCAATCGAAAGCTATTGTTTGCCAGCTTCTTAAAGTCATTGTTGTTTGCCATATTATTCCCGGCCATTTTAAAATAAGGGGACAGAGTTTCCGATCTGCCCCCAGGGGTTGTTAACTAAAAATTATATTTGTTAGCTTCAATCAACTGATCAGCTATTTTTCTGCGGGTTTCTTTAACATTCACCGGATTAACTTTGGTGAAACGTTTCATTCCCATGAGCATACCGGCTTGTTCATCGCCTTCGGCAAAGGAGTTAACAGCGTCAATTCCGAATTTATTAATACGATAAGCAGAGTCGAAGAGGAAAACGTCAAGAATGTCTTTATAAATGGCCAATTTCTTTTCGTCGTACATGCCGGACAGCTTTTCCACACGCAGCAATGTCGATTCGGCTGCATAGGTGTACATGAGCATGTCGGCTATGTTCATCATAATTTCCTGCTCGTTTTGGAAGGTCGTGGTGTATTTCTGCAAGGCAGCACCGGCCACCATCAAAATGGCTTTTTTGAAATTCACAATCAGTTTATGTTTTACTTCAAAGTAATCCATAGAAGTACTGCCGAAATCAGGAATACCCATTAGTTCTTTGCCTACAGCTTTTGCAGGTGTAAGCAGGTCAATTTCGCCTTTCATGCCTCTTTTCACCAGTTCGCCAACGGCCACCATCCGGTTGATTTCGTTGGTTCCTTCAAAGATTCGGTTGATTCTTGAGTCGCGGTAAGCACGCTCTACTACAGTTTCAGCAGAGTATCCCATTCCTCCATGAATCTGCACGCCTTCGTCCACCACATAATCCAATGCTTCGGAGCCAAAGACTTTTGAAATGGATGCTTCAATAGCGTATTGGCGGATACCTTCGATGGAAGCACGTCCTTTTTCCATCCCGCCTGTAATCAATGATGCAATAGCGTCGTCGATGTTTTGGCTGGCACGGTAGGTCAGAGATTCGGTAGCGAATGTACGGATAACCATCTCGGCCAGTTTGTATTTGATGGCGCCAAAGTTGGCAATGGCAGTACCAAACTGTTTTCTTTCGTTGGCGTACTGTACACTGGCACTGATGGTGGCTTTGGAAGCGCCGGTAGTGGCAGCGGCCAGTTTGATACGTCCGAGGTTCAGGATATACAAAGCAATTTTAAATCCCGTGTTTCGTTCACCAAGGAGGTTTTCTACAGGTATTTCTGCGTTGTCGAAGAATATCTGAATAGTGGAGGAACCACGAATACCCATCTTGTCTTCTTCGGCTCCGAAAGTAAAACCGGGTGTATTACGCTCAACAATAAAAGCGCTCAGATTTTTGTCGTCATCAACTTTAGCATAAACAATGAACAGATCGGCAATACCGCCATTGGTAATCCACATTTTTCCACCATTCAGGATATAATGTTTTCTATCTTCGCTGAGGATGGCTTTTGTTTTACCGCTATTGGCGTCAGAACCGGCATCGGGTTCGGTAAGTGCATAAGCACCAATATATTCTCCCGAAGCTAACTTGGGTAGATATTTTTGTTTTTGTTCTTCGTTACCAAAATAAAGAATAGGGAGTGTTCCGATACCGGTGTGTGCCGAATAAGCGACGGCAAAACTAAAACCTTTACCCATCTCTTCTATTGTAAGCATGGAAGTAACAAAGCTCTGACCGAAGCCTTCATATTCTTCTGGAATGGAAATCCCCAGCAAACCCAGTTCGCCTGCATCTTTTAATAATTTGGTCAGTAGTTCGTTATCATGGTGCTCTAATTGTTCTACATTGGGTAAGACCTGTGTCTCGGTAAAATCGCTACAGGTCTGTGCCATCATTTGCTGCTCTTCGTTAAATTCTTCGGGAATAAAAATATCGGCA
>CAYLSW010000202.1:0-4168 GCA_964386145.1 uncultured Lentimicrobiaceae bacterium
TGTTTTTCTGATTACCAAACAGGCCTATAACGATGATAAGATCATCCGTTCCATTATGGACATTAGAAAAGATTTTCCTTTTGCCTTTGACGGTGCACCGGGCACCATCACCATGAACAATAAAATAGCTCATGTCATCAGGCTGAAAAAGTTAGGTTACATGCATATCCCCGAGTTGGTGGAACCATTTCGAACCCGGGAGATTGAATTTATGAAAAAGAAAAAGCTGTCGGAGTTTAGCTCACTCATTAAGATTAGAAAGTTTTTCCAAATGGAAGAAGTCGTGGAGGGCGTTTTTCGGGATATGGAACAGGATACTTTTACCTATCTTCATATTCCCTGTACGCTTCGCTGGAATACCTTTGAGAAAATGACCCTGGACATTAAGTATAACATCAAAGACAATAAGTTTGATGCTGCCATAGGACACGTTTACCATACAGAAGGCATGTTTGATTTTGTACGTATCTACGACAAAAATTTCAAACTTGAGAAATTAACTTATATCCGGGAAAAATATCTCGAACATATCGCCAACCTTTAACTGCTTATTTGCGTATGAACCAATACTTAAAGCAATTCACAGACTCTATTATTGAACTTTTCGGGAAAACAGGCGTCCCCGCGCAATGGGCGAATGTCACCGGGGCGGTAATTTCACTTTTGTTGCTCTTTATCTTGTCCTATCTTAGTTACAGGTTAACCTGGGCCATTGCGAAAAGGATATTGATTCCTGTTTTTCAGCGCTCAAAAAATAAATTTGACGATTTACTGATAAAACATCGGCTTTTTCGGCGGATATCGTACCTGGTTCCCACCATTATCCTCTATTATTTTATTCAGGACAGCATATTTGCCACTCCTGTGCTGGTAAATATAATACGGCGTATCCTGGAGGTATTTTTTGTCTTGATTATTGTCCTCATTGTGGACAGTATTCTCTCTTCGCTGAACGATTATTACGATCGGTTTGAGTTTTCCAAAGACCATCCCATTAAAAGCCTGGTGCAGATTATCAAGATTATTCTCTACCTGTTTGGCTCACTATTTGCCATTGCCACGTTGCTCCATCGTGACCTTAACTCGCTTTTCATTGGTTTGGGAACGTTATCGGCTGTTTTGATGCTGGTATTCCGTGACCCTATTCTCGGATTTGTGGGCGGTTTACAGTTGATTTTCAATAAGATGATTCGTATAGGCGATTGGATCAGTATGCCACAATATAATGCCGATGGCACCGTACTCGAAATTACGCTTACGACAGTAAAAGTGCAGAACTGGGACAAAACGATTGTCACCATTCCCACTTACAGCCTTATCAGCAACTCTTTTCAAAACTGGCGAGGCATGGAAGAGGCGGGAGGCAGACGCATCAAACGGGCGGTATCTATTGATATGGACAGTGTACATTTTGTGAGCGAAGAAGAGCTGATAAGATTCCGTAAAATTAAGATGCTGAGACCCTATCTTGAGAAAAAGGAAAAAGAGATTGAAGCGTACAATAAGAAGTTCAACATGGATCCGGAAGTGCTCGTCAACGGTCGCAGGCAAACCAATCTTGGCATTTTCAGGGCTTACCTGAAAGCTTATCTCACAAACCGTGAGGATATTCGTAACGATATGACCTTTCTGGTGCGGCATCTGCCACCTTCCGAAAAAGGGATTCCCATTGAAATTTATGTCTTTACCAAAACAATAGAATGGGCTGCTTATGAAGATATCCAGGCAGATATTTTCGATTTGGTGCTGGCGGTATTGCCTGAGTTCGGACTTCGTGTTTACCAGTTTCCCAAAAGTGGAGATTTCAGCCGGTTGGCTGAGAAAAGTCAAAACAGTTAATAAGGTATGATAGGAACTTTAGTCAATGTGGCAACAGTTGTTGCAGGTAGTCTTATCGGTATTTTATTCAAAAGTCGTCTTCCCGAACGTTTTATCAAGATATTTTTCCAGGTCATCGGACTTTTCACACTTTATCTCGGTTTTTCCATGGCTTTGAAGTCAACCCACGTGCTGCAAATGATTTTCAGTCTGATCATTGGAGCGATTATTGGCGAAAGTCTCCATTTGGACCGTGGGCTGGAAAAGCTGGCCGATAAAATGAAAAAGCGTTTCAAAAGTAATAACGAGCGTTTTTCCGATGGGCTGCTTACAGCGTTTTTACTTTACTGCATGGGTTCGCTCACCATCCTTGGGGCAATTCAGGAAGGTATGACCGGCGATGCGCATTTGCTTTACATCAAGTCGCTGATGGATGGTGTCTCCTCTATTGCTCTGGCATCGGGGCTGGGGGTCGGGGTGCTGTTTTCTGCTGTCCCGTTGCTGATTTATCAGGGTGGAATTACCCTGTTGTCTATGTGGCTTGGTAATTTTTTTCCGGCTATTATGATTACGGAACTTTCGGCTGTCGGGGGCATTTTGCTTCTTGGACTGGGCATCGACATTCTCGGTATTAAAAAGATCAATGTTATCAATATGCTCCCGGCGCTGGTTGTTATTGTAGTACTGATTTGGTTGTTTCCGGGGACGGGAATTTAAGATTGAAGGGATTGAAAAGAAAAAGATTGAAGGGATTGAAGGGATTGAGAGAAAATATCCTACCAAATAATACATGAATATTAGGAATAACTCACTCATCCCTATCAACGATTTTGACTTAGGATTTTAGATTTAAGTTTTCGACTGTCGGCACACAGACAGGCATGTCTCAGTCGCTTTTCGAAATGCGCACAAGGCTTATTTCGATGGGGTTGTTTTCAGGATAAATACTCAGCCAGTTGTTGTCGTCGGAGAACCATTTGTATTGTATCCCCACCCGGATGATATAATCCTGGTCTGTTTTGCCCGGTGGAACCTGCACAACAAAACCGCCGTTTTTAGTTTTGTCTTTGCCGTAAGTAAAGATTATCCGGAATGATTTTCCATCTACATTATGGGCTTTCACATAAACATAGTTGCTTTTGCGTACATTGACAGGTAATGCTTTGAATGACAACTTTTTGGTTTCACCGGCCTGGATCAATATTTTTTCTTTAATCAAATCGACGATAGCATTTTTTTGAATGTAGTCCATGATTTTTTTGATCATTTTGGACGGATAGGTCTCATCGGATTTAGCTTTTTCTGCTTTTCTGTAAGCTATAATGGCTTTGTCATAGACTTTGGCTGCATATAGCCTGTCGGCTTCCGTAATAGCCAGTTTGTATTTTTGTGTTTGCTCGGCCACTATTTGTACGATGAAAGTCTTGCAGGCGGTAATTTGTTCACCGGGATAAGGCTCATCAGGTTTTATGCTGGCTGCTTCCTCATACAGGTTCAGCGCTTTTTGGTAATTACGTCTATTGTACAAATTATCGGCCTTTGAAAGGACTGTGGCGTATCGCTGATTCCGTTCTTTGGCTAACCGGACCAGGATTGTGTTGATGTCTGCTATTTGTTTTTTCGGATAACTCTCGTCCGGTTTCAGGGTGAGACTGTTTTGGTATTGTGCTCTGGCCAGTTCATATTTTTGCTCTTTCAGCAGTTGGTTGGCCTGATCATTGCTTTCGGAGTAAGCCTGCTGCAAAGCCCGTGCACGGGCAATTACCGCCAGCGTAGTCTCGATGCTCTGAATCATTTTGCCCGAATAAGTATCTTCGGGTTTTAGGCTTTTGGCTTTTTTGAAGTTGACAAGGGAATTTTCATATTGCTTTTGTTCGTAGAGTTGTTTACCCTGCCGAATAGCCATCTGGTATTTTTTTTCAATTTGAGCCCGCTGTATTTTTTGCTGTATAAGACTATCAATGAGATGGATACGTTGTACGGGGAGGGTTTCATTTGGCCTGATAGTGAGGGCATTAGCGAAAGCTTTTTTGGCCTCTTCCAACTGCTTTTGCTGCAACAGCCGTTGTCCCAAAACAATTTGTTTGGCAAAGTTGGCATCCATCTCTTTTTGCTTTTCCATTTGTGCCAGCAACCGTTTGATTTTGACAATCTGGCTTGCGCAGAAGGCATCTGTTCCTTTAAGCTCTTGTGCCTGACGGTATTTATTGATGGCGAGAACGAAATGACCTGCAGCCTGCAACTGTTTGGCTTCTCCAATAAGTGTCTGGTATTGTGCCTCCAGTTCATTTTGTTTTGCAATGGCTGTTAGCCGTTTGTCTATTTCCGATAACTTTTGTTTTGGATACGG
>CAYLSW010000203.1:0-4152 GCA_964386145.1 uncultured Lentimicrobiaceae bacterium
CAGAATCCTTCCATCAGCTTCACCCTTAGCAAATCCTATTCGGAGACGGAGGTGACATACAGTCCATCTGTTTCGGGGAAGCTTGAATTGGAATTTTATTTCGATGGACAGCGAAACCCGCAGTTTGAAGAGAAAACCGTCAAATTTTTCGAGAGTCTTTCCGGGATTTTCCCATTTGTAAACCAGCTGAAATTTGTGATCCGTTCGAGAAACACCTTTCCCCATTCTGCCGGCATTGCCTCTTCCGCTTCGGGCATGAGTGTGCTTACAATGGTTTTGTGCGATATGGAACGGCAGTTTTTTGGAACGCTGCAAAAGGAAGAGGCTTTTCGCCGCAAGGCATCCTACGTTGCCCGACTTGGTTCGGGAAGCGCCTGCCGTTCAGTTTATGGCGGCGTGGTTATTTGGGGCGAAACTGATGGCGTGCCCGGAACTTCCGACAATTACGGCTTTCCTGTAAACGAGGATATTCACGAAATTTTTGCTGATTATCAGGATACCATTTTGCTGGTGGATGCCGGCGAAAAGAAAGTCTCCAGCCGTGTGGGCCATGGGCTTATGAACAGCAATCCTTTTGCTCCCGGGCGATTTAACCAGGCACGTACCAATTTGGCTGATCTTTTGCCCGCCCTGCGCACAGGTGATACGGAGACTTTTATCCGTATCACAGAATCGGAAGCACTTACACTGCACGCCATGATGATGACCTCGCAGCCTTATTTTCTTTTAATGAAACCTAATACGCTACAAATTATCGAGCGGATTTTTGCCTTTCGTAAAAAGACCGGCCTGCCGGTGAGTCTCACGCTCGATGCGGGTCCCAATGTGCATTTGCTCTATCCGAAAGCGATAAAAGCAGGGGTGAAACGTTTTATTGACAACGACTTGCTTCCATTTCTAAGTCCAAAAGAGTACATTGATGATGAGGTGGGCAAAGGCCCGGAGAAAATTTTGTAAACATGCCGGAACGCAAGAAATTTTATTCTAAAATATTACTGTTTGGCGAATATGCCCTCATGGCAGGCTCAAAAGCGTTGAGCATTCCATACGACAGTCTGCATGGTGCCTTTGCTTTCAGGCAGCATCCTGGCCGTTCCGAATTTGATTCTAACAGCCATTTAAAAGAATATGCCGGCTACCTGCGGGAGCTTTCGCAGAAAGGAAAATTCAGTGTCAAACTGGATATCTCCCGGCTGGAAAAAGATATTGACAACGGACTTGTCTTTGAAAGTAATGTCCCGCTGGGCTACGGATTAGGAAGTTCGGGTGCGCTAGTGGCCGCTGTTTATGACCGTTACGGCCTTGATAAAATACCGGTAAACACAAATCTCTCCGGTGAAAAACTCGTTGCTTTAAAACAAATTATGGCTGCCATGGAGTCGTGGTTTCATGGGAAAAGTTCCGGACTTGATCCTGTTATTTGTTACTTGCAAAGAGCGGTGATGGTAGCGGGCGAAAATTATTTAAAGACCGTTGACTTGCCACAGTTTGGAGAACTTTCGGGTGGAGCGGTGTTTTTGCTGGATACAGGAATGACCGGTGAAACACAACCCCTGGTGAATTATTTTGTACAGCAATGCGAAAACACTGACTTTCTCAAGAAAATCAAAACGGAACTTATTCCTGTCAATGAGCAATGTATCCGTGCTTATCTTTCGGGAGATGTGGAAACCTTGTTTCTCTATTTAAAAAAACTGTCGGCTTTCACCTTACAATATTTTCACCCAATGGTTCCTGAAAAGGTAATGCCGGTCTGGAAAGAGGGATTGAAAGGTGGTCACTATTTTCTGAAACTTTGTGGTTCGGGCGGGGGCGGAATGATGCTTGGCTTTTCACGGAATTTTAAACAAACTAAAATAGAACTGAACTCGTTTCCACTAAGAATAGTTCAGCAATTCTAAACATATAATAATGACAATAGTACATAGAATACATACGGCTGATGAGTTAAAAGCCATTTTTGAAGAGTATCTTTTCGCCAAAGGCTACGAAGGCTTCCCGGAAGTACTGTACAAGCCGGCGCTACAAATTATGAAGATGAAAGCCAAGCGCATTCGTCCGGTACTGCTGCTGACAGCCTGTGAAACTTTCGGCGAAGATATTACTGAGGCACTTGATGCGGCTTGTGCTATTGAGACATATCACAATTTCACACTGGTACATGACGACATAATCGATGAAGCAGATATTCGCCGCAACGAAGCAACTGTCCACAAAGCTTTTGGCATTAACAAAGCTATTCTTACCGGCGATGCCATGTTGCTTCATGCCATTCGGTTGCTGAACAAAGCACCCCGCGACAAACATTTTGCACTGCTTGCGGCTTTTGATAAAGTGGCTGCCGAGGTTATCGAAGGTGAACAGTATGATGTTGATTTCGAAAATATTCCAGTGGTTTCGCTGGATGAGTATATGAATATGATACGATTGAAAACTTCTGTTTTGCTGGCAGCTTCTTTACACATAGGTGCTATTTTGGGAGGTGCTTCTGCGGAAGACCAGAAAAATATTTATGATTTTGGCGAGAAACTGGGACTGGCTTTCCAAATAAAAGATGATTATCTTGATACTTTCGGTGACCAGAAGACTTTCGGGAAACGAATTGGTGGCGATATTTTACAAAACAAAAAAACGTACCTTCTCTGTCTTTCGCTGACCAAAGCAGACGAAGAACAGAAACAGAAGATTTTCAGCATTTTTGATGAAAAAGATGAACAGAAAAAAATCAAAGCTATGAAATCTGTTTATGAACAGCTCCATGTACACAAGGAGACCTTTGCCATTATGGAGAAATTCTATGAGGAAGCTTTGGAATCATTACGGGTGCTTTCTATTGGTAAAGAACAAAGCGCAAGGTTGTTTGAGCTGGCTGAATCCATTTATAAAAGAAATTTTTAGGTTGGTTTTTTATCTTGCTTCGGGCGTGGACGCCAGAAGCGGAGACACCCGAAACGGAGAAGGATGTTTTTTTCTTACTTCGAAGACACCCGAAGCAGTTATGGTGGAGAGGAGCAACTCTACTTTCTCTTTCTTTTCGGATTGCAAATCCGAAAAAGCAACAGTTTTTAATCTTCATGCGTGGCCACCTAAAACGTGTGTGGGTTTTATCGGTCTCTCCTCCGTCTTCTCGTCTCATCTCTCAGTCTCCCCCCCTTTTTCGCTCCCTCACTCAAGTCTCTCAGTCTCCCCCTCGCTCTCTCGCCCTTTCTTTTTAAATCCCCAGTTGTTCTTTCAGACTTTTGATGCGGCTCTTGCTTACCTGTATTTTGGCGCCATTTTTCAGGATAACCATGTAACTTTCTTTGCCGTATTTTTCCAGTTTTTCCATCTGGTCAAGTCGGATGATGTGTGATCGGTGCACACGCAGAAATCTGTCTCGTGGAAGTTGTTGCTCCAGTTGTGCCATGGTTTCCTTTTTCAGAAACCGACCTTTGTGGGTATGGAATTCCACATAATCGTCTTGTGCGTCCACGTGCATAATCTCCTCCACGGGAATAACATCAATATGGTTGCCTGTTTTCACGAAAAACCGTTCCTGGGTGCCGGTGTGTTCCCGTACCTGCTCTTTCAGCATTTCCAGTGCCGGGTTGTGATGCGACTTGCTTTTCATCCGGGTAAAGACTTTTTCCAGAGCCTGATCGAAACGTATTTTTGAAAACGGTTTCATGAGATAGTCCACTGCATTCAGCTCGAAAGCACGCAGGGCGAATTCATCATAGGCAGTGGTGAAGATAATTTCAGGATACTCGTCCAATAACTCCAGCATCTCAAACCCTGTGAGTTTGGGCATTTGGATGTCAAGAAAAATTAAATCCGGACGGTATTCGGCAATGGCTTTTATGCCATCGAACCCGTTTTCACATTCAGCCACCACCTCTATCTCATCGTGCGGCTGCAGGTAAGCTTTCAGCAGGTCACGTGCCGGCTGCTCATCTTCAATGATTATGGCAAGTATTTTGTTCATGGCTTTACTCTTTCGGTAATCGTAATATAGCTCTGAAAACCATTTTTTCTGCAACGGTTTCCAGTAGATCGGTTCTATGAAAAATCAGCTGAAGCCGTTTTCGGATATTTTTCAGTCCTATTCCTTCACCTTTGGGTTTTTTCACCTCCGGGTCATAATCGTTGCTGATTTCGATGACAAGATACGCA
>CAYLSW010000204.1:0-4117 GCA_964386145.1 uncultured Lentimicrobiaceae bacterium
CCCCGTATTTTTCCGCTACCTCCGTTATCTTTTTCATCATGGGGATTCTGGCTTTTGAGTTCAGAATGTTCTTGTCCACAGTGATCATGATGAGATGGGCATGTGTTTTCCGGTTAAATAACCGGTCTTGATACAGCGGGAGGTTATAGAGAATATTTTTTATGGAATCAACTTCCTTTTGTGTGGTAGGCCTGTGAGGAACCAGATTTTTAAAGTCAAATTTGTGGAGGCTGTCATCTCTTACCAAAGTAAAAACCCGTGCAGAGGATAAGACCTGTTTCACCCCTTTTATTTTCATAAGATTTTGGGTGAGGTCATACCAATCGTCAAAATGTTGAAGTGTAAACAGCTTAGGATCTTTTACCGCAATAAAGCTGATGCTTCCGTCACCACTTTGTCCAAATTCTTTTTTAAAGTTACTGTATTCTATACTGGTCGGGTCGGTCGAAGGAAGCATTTTGGCCAGATGGTAGGAAAGCTGAACCTTTGAACCTTCGTATCCCATAAAAACGGTCAGTAACCCAATCACTATCAATATTGCTAACCGGTTTCTCAGGGTAAACCGAACGAGAAATTGCCACATATTTATTACTGTTTGTCAAAAAATCTGCATAGGCTTTTGCATTGATTTTCAAGATTTAGAATACCACAAAAGCGTCACTTTTTCAGAGGCGCAAAGTTAGCAGATGTTTTCATGTTTGCAAAATATTTGTTGGGGGTCACTTTTCCAAATTTGGCTTTCTGGAAACGAAAGAAGATTGTTGGTAATCAAATCCTGCTCAAGGCTCTTTTTTTAAGATATTTGCGTAATAATTATTGAGAGATGAAACACTCATGTTTAAATTTTAAACACACAACTTGTCCTGCCTCAGGCGGGAAAGGGAATGATTAAAAGGCTTTGCGATCTTAGCGTAAATTCCTTTCTGCGTTCTTTGCGTGAAATATAAACATCTGGTAAGCAATAAAATACAAAATTATAAACAGATGAAAAAAGTTTTATTTATTGATAACGCTCACCCAACGTTGCAGCAAGGACTTGAAAAACTGGGTTTTCAGTGTGATTATTTCCCTGATTTTCAGTATGATGATTTTAGTCGGATCATTGGACAGTATGAAGGTGTTATCATTCGCAGCAAGATAAAAGTGGACGAAGAGATGCTTAATGCTGCTCATAAACTGGAGTTTATTGGCAGGGTGGGAGCCGGCATGGAAAATATCGATGTGGCTGCTGCCGAAAAACTGGGTGTTCGGTGTCTGAATGCTCCCGAAGGTAACAGAAGCGCTGTAGGAGAACATGCTCTTGGGATGCTGCTCATGCTTTTTAATCATCTGAAGAGAGGAGATGCCGAAGTACGTCGTGGTCTCTGGCTGCGCGAAGAAAATCGGGGTGTCGAAATTGAAGGCAAAACGGTAGGAATTATTGGTTACGGAAACATGGGGGGTGCTTTTGCCAGAAAAATTAGTGGTTTCGGTGCTCGTGTGCTGGCTTATGACAAATACAAAACAGACTTCTCCGACAGGTATGTATCAGAAGTTTCACTGGATGAACTTTTTGTGGAAACTGATATTCTCAGCCTGCATGTCCCGCTTACAGAGGAGACTCGTTACATGATAAACAGTAACTTTATCAATAAATTTCTTAAAAATTTCTGGCTTATCAATACTTCTCGTGGCAAAGTTGTCAGAACGAAGGATTTGGTGGCTTCACTTAAATTGGGCAAAGTGTCGGGGGCATGTCTTGATGTGCTGGAGTTTGAAAGGCTTTCGTTCGAAGACCTGAAAGCGGATAAACTTCCAAATGCTTTTTCTGAACTTATCAAAATGCAAAATGTCCTCCTTTCGCCACATGTGGCCGGCTGGACGCACGAATCTAACCTGAAACTTGCTGCCACCATCGTGGAAAAGGTGAAAGCGTTGCAGGCACCGGTATGATCTGAAAGTTTTTTCATTTCGAAGTACATTTCAAAGATAATCCTGTCCGGTCAATAGGGTGACTGTTTTGAAATCCGGCTAAAAAAAACAGGTGGTGAACCATTCTTTATTTCCCGGCTTGTTTTTTAATAACTCAACTGAACTTTGAATTCTGTAATGTCGGGTACCTGTTCCCTGATTAATTTACCGTTCAACTTCTTGCTATTGATTATCAGTTGGCCATAGGTGTGGGGCATAATTTCTACTTCTTAATCTTTTTTATACGACCACAGCTACCCCAAATATTTCCTTAGTATTTTGACCAGCTGACCCAATTTTATAGGCTTGTAAATTATGTCGTTAAACCCGGCTTCCATAGATTCTTTTTTTCCGATGTTCAATGCCAGTCCGGTTTGTGCAATGAGGGGAAGTGCTTTGTCTTCTTTGCGAATGGCTTTGGCAACTTCCAGCCCGTTTTTTTCAGGCATTTGGATGTCGATTAATGCCGCATCAATTTCTTTTTTGTGATGATGGTATAAATCCAGTGCTTCTTTACCATCTTTTGCATACAACATTTTTACCCCGGTTTTTTTCAGCGTCTCACGGAAGAAAACAAAAATTTGTACAACATCATCGGCAATCAGTATTGTTTTTCCCTCCCAGATGTTTTTGGGGAGCAAATCAGGTCTTTTCTCTTTTTCGGGGGCATAGCCGAATGTCATTTTCTCGGGCTTTTTATAGGGTATCCTAAAAGTGAAGGTACTTCCTTTTCCCGGTTCGGAGTCGAGCGAAACGGAACCGCCCAAAAAAATTACCAGCCGCTTCACTATAGAAAGGCCCAGTCCGGTTCCTCTGAAATTCTGTGTCAAATTTTCCTCCACCTGAGTAAACCGTTCAAAAACAGTATCGTGTTTTCCTTTTGGAATACCAACACCGGTATCTTTTACGTAAAATTCAAGTAGGGGAAGGTTCTTCGGTAGCAGTCGGCATCCTATCTCAATTTTTCCCTTGTCTGTAAACTTGGCAGCATTGCTCAGCAGGTTGTCCATAATTTGTTTCAGCCTTACCTTGTCGGTAAGAATGATGTCGGGAACATCTTCCTGAATATCAAGCACTATCTCTACGGGCTTGTCCTTCACACGATTAATAAAAATAGTCTGTAGTTGGCCCAGAAATTTTCTCAGCGAAAATTTCTGTTCAAACAGCCTTAACTCTCCCGCTTCTTCTTTGGATACTTCCAGAATTTCATCTATAATACTGAGTAGTTGTTCACCACTGTTGATGATAATAGAGGCAAATTCTTTTCTTTCTTCAGCCGGTAAATTTTCATCTTGCATCAGCTCGGCAAAGCCGATAATAGAGTTCATGGGGGTTCTGATCTCATGCGACATGTTAGAGAGGAAAGCCATTTTCATTTTTTCGCTTTCTTCTGCTTTTTTCTTCGCCACAATAAGTTCTTCCATATATCTTTTTATCTTGAGATGGGTGTTGATGCGTGCAAGTAATTCTTCTTTTTTAAAAGGTTTGGTGATGTAATCGACTGCACCTGCCTGAAAACCTGCTACCAGGCTTTCTTTGTCGGAAGCCACTGTGACAAAGATGACAGGAATATCTTTGGTTCGCATATCGGACTTCAGAATTTTGCAAATCTCGATGCCGTTGATGTCAGGTAGCTGAACATCCAGCAGGATTAAATCAAAAGGGTTTGACTTGGCTTTCTTGATTGCCTGGGGGCCATTTTCGGCAAAAGCAGCTTTAATATTTGTTTCGGATAAGTAAATGCGAACATGCTCCCGTGCAGACTCTGAATCGTCAACTACAAGAATATGATATTTTTCATCAGCCATCTTTCAGGGTTTTTCTTCTTTTTCAAAAGTAGGAAAAATAAAGATAGCATACAAACACCATTGAAGTTATTTATTCTTAGATTAAATTTCAAGGTAACCCGGATACCCGGCTCCTTGTTTTTTCCAGCTTCCTTTTATAAAAATATTAACAATCCATTGGTAATAAAAATCTGCTTTTCTCTCTTGTAGCCATGGTTGTTGGTTTAATTTTGATAAATAAAAGGACTATGCAATTTTTTCCGGATAACATTCACAATGAAGTGCAGGCACGCCTGAATTATAAACGGCTTGCGGTGTTGTACCATCCTGACAGAGGTGGTAATGAGGAGATTATGCGCGAAATTAATCAGGAGTACGAG
>CAYLSW010000205.1:0-4071 GCA_964386145.1 uncultured Lentimicrobiaceae bacterium
TATTAATGGCATTTGTTCTCTGTCCTTTTTCCTTTCTGTTCATGACTTTATGATGCTATTTTGCATAACTGAACCGGACGAAGCAAAGAAATGAAAAAAGATGCAAAACTCATAGTTCTTGCAGTAGCTATAAATAGAGAAGGGATTTTGAAGTATAGCAACATTTTCCAGGGCAACATGTCCGACAACAAAACATTGGAGACAATAGTCGATGCTTTGAGTAGGCAAGCCTCCTTTATAAATCGTAAGCCCATCGTGGTAATGGATGCCACTATTGTCAGCGAAGACAACCTCAAAATGCTTCGGTGGCAATACCGGCTTACACGAAAGATTTGTTTACCAGCGGAGTATTAGAAACAAAAAAAAATTAAAAGCAGGCTGCAAAGCTTACCACATACTAAGATTCAACTAATCCGCTCAACGGAAGCCCCCAGTTTGCGCAACCGTTCGTCGATGTGCTGATAACCGCGATCAATTTGTTCGATGTTGTCAATGATGCTGGTTCCTTCGGCCGACAACGCAGCAATAAGCAGCGCAACACCGGCACGAATATCGGGCGAACTCATGCGGATACCACGCAAAGGCTGACTTCTGTCGAGACCAATGACAGTGGCCCGGTGCGGGTCGCAAAGGATTATCCGCGCACCCATATCAATGAGTTTATCCACAAAAAATAAACGGCTTTCAAACATTTTCTGATGTATTAGTACGCTGCCGTTAGCCTGTACAGCCACCACCAGCACAATACTGATCAGGTCAGGCGTAAATCCAGGCCATGGTGCATCGGCAATGGTCATAATGGAACCATCAATAAACGTTTCAATGGAATAATGCTCTTGTGCAGGCACCAGAATACCCTCTCCTTTTTGCTCCAGGCGGATGCCCATACGACGAAATACTTTGGGAATCATACCCAGGTCGTTGAGTCGCACATTTTCAATGGTAACAGACGAATGCGTCATGGCAGCCATGCCGATAAAGCTACCCACCTCAATCATATCGGACAACATAGTGTGCGTTGTTCCTTTCAGCGAGGAGACGCCGTGGATTGTCAACAGGTTGGAACCAATACCTTCGATTTTAGCGCCCATGCGGTTCAGCATTTTGCTCAACTGCACAAGGTATGGTTCACAGGCGGCATTGAAAATAACCGTTTTGCCTTTGGCCATAACGGCAGCCATCAGAATATTGGCAGTACCCGTAACAGAAGCTTCCTCAAGCAGCATTTCACTACCCGTCAAATCGTTGGCAGTAACATCATAACGTTTTTCCGCTTCATCGTAATGAAAAGAAACTCCCAGTTTTCCCAAACCATTAAAATGTGTATCAAGACGACGACGACCAATCTTATCGCCACCAGGCTGGGGAATAATACCTCTGCCAAAACGCGCCAGCAACGGCCCCAATATCATAATACTACCCCTGATGCTTGTGGCTTTGGAAAAAAATACTTCGCTGTCAAGGTAATCAAGGTTAAGCTTATCAGCCTGAAAACGGTAACTTTCTTCCGCCACCTTTTCAACTTTAACACCAAAACCTTTCAGCAATTCAATCAACAGGTTTACATCCCGAATATCCGGGACATTGTGCAAAACAACTTCTTCGGGAGTGAGTAAAGTGGCACAGATAATCTGTAAGGCTTCGTTTTTTGCCCCCTGGGGACGAATGGAACCTTGAAGTGGTTTGCCGCCAATAATTTCAAAAGAACTCATTATCAATAAGTTTTTCTACCGTATTTTTTTCTTCTTCCGTTGTTACTTTTATTCTGGGTATTCTTTTTCTTCTTGTTACGATTCCCGGCCAGCACTTCGCTTGAAGCCACAAGATTTACCTCTTCTTCTATCTTCAACTTTCCGCCGGAGAGTTCATCCAGCTGGTTCAAAATCATTCTGTCACTAACCGAATCGCGATTCCAATTCAGGTAAGACCGTTTCATTTGGTTGGCAATCATAAGGGTGATTTCCCTTTTCTCCGGGCCTTCCTCCAACTCAGCAGCATATTTTATCATATTTGCCAAATATTTGCCATAATGCTTAAAGCGTATCCGGTCTTCGCTATATTCCAGCCTTTCTGGCCTGCGCGTAATGGCGGCCTTTTCAGGTGTCGGAAAGGGACTGTCCACATCTAATCCGAAATCAGAGATAAAGTACAAGTGATCCCATAATTTATGGTTATAGTCACTGACCTCCCGAATTTGCGGATGCATGTTAGCCATGATTTCAACTATGCGGTAGGCAGCCTCAGTGCGTTCTTTGCGATCCTCAATTTCTAAAATGTAACGTACCATTTTTTGAATGTTGCGACCATACTCGGGAATAGTCATTTTGTTACGTGCTGTGTTGTATTCCATGATTCTTTGCTAAAATTAAAAAAGCTTTCGCTTTTGGACAAACAGTGTATATTTTTCAGGTAAGAGGGAAAACTTCGATTTCTTCCCAACATTTGTTTACTCTGCAAAAGTAAACAATTTTTTTTACCTGAAATATTTGCCGATAAATGCAAGATTATTTTTTGGGCGGCCCCACGCCATGGCCTCCACAGGCTGTCCGCTATATCTTTGCCAGGCAAGTGCTTGTTCCGTAAGGCACAAAAAGGAGCTTCCCCTGGTCGCTCTTTTCTACCTACTCCACAAAGCACTTGCCTGGCAAAGGATGCCGCTTCCATCCTTGCCGCAAAGAAGATGTGGAGATGTGGAATAGAACGATTTTCATGACTATTGCCTGACTATCGTTTGACAATTGTTTGACAGTGGAACGTCTCTATCTCTTAAAACAAAGACTCCCCGGAATAATCCCTACCCGTAAACTATCCATCAGCACAGCCCGTCCTGAGTAGATGTACACCTCTCCCCTGCTCAAAAAATCACGGGCATCCGAAACATAAATATGACCGCTGCCCGGGTCAATACCCAACGCATAAAACAGATGGGACCCCTGCGGAATCAAGGGCATATCAGGGAGTACATGAGCCTCAACATTCATGGTATAAACCCCTGCATTTGAAACAGTTTTGCCTACCCAATTGTCGTAGAGAAAAAAAAGAGTGTCCCCCGCTGCATTGATACGAAGTCCCGAAGGTGAAGCATCCAAATCAGGGAAACGAAACAGAGCTTCCACCTTTCTGCTGACCGGATCAATACGTGTGAGCGCAGCCTTTTCCTGCCCGTAAGCACTGCCGTTAAAACCGCCATCGGACAGTACCCAAAGCTGGTTGTTTTTGTCCAAAACCATACTGTTGGGCTGTTTGACAACGGTAATGGAGTCTGCCAGCTTATCTGTTAATGTGTTTATGATTAGTATTTTATCATCATAAGACCAACTGTTGACAAAAGCATATTTCCCCAAAAACACCATTTGCTCGGACGAATGCTGGTAGAACTTAGGATTGTGGTTGTCGATGGAGATACTCCCTGTAACCTGCCGTGTGGCAGGGTCCACAATGGTGATGGCTTTGGCATACAAATCGGTTACGTAAGCTTTGTTGCGATTGATAAAATAGATGTTTCGCGGCGAAGTCAGCCCGATGATTTTTCCCACGTATCTGAATGTATTGATGTTGATAATATAAATTTTTCCCGAATTGTTTACCACGATATAACCCAACGAATCCATGATGCTCATGGAAGTGGCTACATCGCCCAGCGGCAGGGCATTGGTGTTATAAAAAACATCGTTGAGCACGTCTCCATTCTGCGGATTGTAATAACTCAATGAAGCATTGCCGTACATGAAATTACCTTCGTTGACAATGAAAACGGCTCTTCCTTTTTTGTTTACCACCAGTTTATGAAAATCATACAGACTGTTGTCGTTCATACATCCCGCCAACAGCAACGGAATCAACAACAAGAACAGATATTTCAGTTTCTTTGTCTTCATAGTTTGAATGTCAGCATGAGCAAATAGTTTCGTCCTGGCATAGGACGTCCCAACACCGAGCGGTACGTTTCGTTAAACAGGTTGTAAATCTTCAACTGCAAACTGAGACTGCTCTGTTTCAACGGGAATTTTTTCCCAGCATACACATCATTCATAAAATAGGGATAAAGCCAATCACGGAGGTTCAAATCAT
>CAYLSW010000206.1:0-4051 GCA_964386145.1 uncultured Lentimicrobiaceae bacterium
CTATTCATTCCTGAGCTGGAGGAGCCAACTGCCAAAGAATCAGAAGAAGTACTTGAATCAGGAGAAATGGATTTATTTAACCAACCGGAATAACAGCAGCGATATGATCGTACTTAAACAATACCAGGAAAAAGCCGTCAACGGTTTGTTAGACGAAACTTATGAAATGTTGTCCATCCCGGGTGCAAGACGAAAATTAGTGTTCAAAGCCCCGACCGGTGCCGGCAAAACCGTTACCATGGCGGCTTTTCTGAACAGGTTGTCGGAAGAGCTTCCCGATAAACTGGAATTGCAGAAACGTAAAGCTGCTTACATCTGGATTGCTCCCAACCAATTACACCTGCAATCCTTCAATGCTTTAAAAAATTATTTCGCCGAATTGCGCTCCATCAAACCCATACAGTTTGAAGACGTAACAGATGGCCGGCTCAAACCCAATGAAGTGCTTTTCATCAATTGGCAGTCGGTCAATAAGGGTAAAAACATCTACATCCGCGAGAATGAGCAGGGAAAAACCCTGGTCAGTTACATCAACGGTGCTCGCATGGATGATACGGAGATCATTTTGATTCTGGATGAGGCACATCTGTTTGCTTCAAAGGGGAAAGCAGCCAAAGAACTCCTTCAAAAAATTTATGCTAAAATTGAGATTGATGTTTCGGCAACGCCTTTATTCGAATCGGATTACAAATACACCATCAAGCGGAATGAGGTGGTAAAGGCTGAAATGATAAAAGAGGGAATCGAGTTAAACCCTGCACTGGATGCCCATTTGCAACACGGAAAAGCGTTGAGCCAGGTATTGCTGGATCAGGCATTAAAAAAGAGAAATGATTTGCAGCAAGCCTATGCCAATGTTGGAGCAAACATCAATCCATTATTATTAATCCAACTGCCAAATGATACCCAAAAAGAATCGGTTGAGGATATCCAAATTAAAGAAGAGGTTACCACCTATTTGGATGCCAAAGGCATTACAGTGAAAAACAACAAACTGGCCATTTGGCTGTCAAAAGAGAAGGAAAACCTTACAGACCTCGAAGAGGCAGACAATATGGTAGAAGTATTGTTGTTCAAACAAGCCATTGCCTTGGGATGGGATTGCCCGCGTGCTGCTGTCCTGTTAATCTTCAGAGATATTAAGCAACCCACTTTTACCATCCAAACAGTGGGCAGGATACTGCGAATGCCCGAGCACAAACACTATGCAAACAGCCTGCTTAACTATGGCTATGTTTACACCAACCTGAGTAAAGACATTATTCAGGTGGTGAAAGACGACATGGATTATATTGTGCAAAACAGAGCATTGAGAATTGAGGATTACCAACCATTGTTACTAAAATCGTATTTCATAAATACGCGTTTGATTCGTAACCGTCTTGGGTCCTCCTTCAGAAAATACATGTATCAGGCAGCAGAAAACCTTTTTGAAATAGACCGCAGCATGGATGCGGAGGATGTTTTCAGCCGAAACAAAGCCAAAATGCTGAAAAAGTTCGTGGAGATGGATATTGAAAATATTGATATTCCCATACCAAAGGATGTTAGCATTACGGGTGAAATAGAAGCCAAACAGGTTGATCAGATGGAGACTTTCGCCAAAACTCAGTCGGAGTTAAATATGCTCTTTCGGCAGTTTTGCCGCAATCATGTGGGCAGTTATGCCAAAGTGGACTCCACACCGGTCTTAGAGTTGTCACTGAAAATGTTATTTGAAGACTACATGGGAATAAATGAATTCCATGCCATTAAAGTGATTCTGTTCGAACAAAACAAACCAAAATTCATTGAACTGATTGATCTGGCTTTAGCATTGTATGAAAAAATGCAACATGAAAAAGCAAGTAAAGCTTCAAAACAGGTCGAAGAAAGTCATTGGGATGTTCCCCCTGAACGAATTTACAATGAGCAATATCAGGAAAAACCGGCCGAACAACATGCCCTTGAACCATTTTTCGAAAGAAAAAATGCCAGTAAGCCTGAAAAACGATTTTCTGAATTCCTGGTAAGTAATGAGCTCCATATTGATTGGTGGTACAAAAATGGCGATAAGAACAAAGAAGATTTTGCGGTAACTTATGTGGACAGATATGGAACAACCAGAGGCTTTTTTGTCGATTTTGTCATCAGACATAGAAATGGTATCATCGCCCTTTTTGATACAAAAACCCTTGATTCCGACCCCGAATTCGTAAACAAACACAATGCCCTCATTGCGTATCTCGAAAAGAATACTACCGCCGAAAAACCCTTGATTGGAGGGGTCATTGTCCCAAAGGGTTCCTTAGATGACAGGTTGTGGAAATATGCTGAAAACAGAATTGATAAAGCAAACAACACTACGGGCTGGTCAGTTTATCATCCTTCAAATTTTTCCGGTAACAGCTAAATAAAAGCATACAGCAACAATGAACATTATTAATCAAATAAAACAGGGCGAAAACAAACGCATGGAGCTAAAAGAAGTACTGCCTTCAAATGAAGCTATTGCCAAAACCCTTATTGCTTTTTCAAATACCAGTGGAGGAAGACTCATTATTGGAATCAATGATAATTTAAAAGTTATCGGGATTGATGAAGCGAAAGTATTTGACATGGAGGAGAAAATAGCTTCCGTTATTACCGACTTATGTTACCCGAACATTTTACCGGAAATATATACCCTGAACATATCGGGTAGTTTACTGCTGGTTGTTGAAGCCTTCAGGGGGAATCTGCTACCTTATTACCTCAAAAGCAAAGGAAAAAATGACGGCACCTACATCAGAATAGGCTCTACCAATAGAAAAGCCGATGAATTGATGATACTGGAACTGGACAGGCAAAGGCGTAAACTAAGTTTCGACGAGGAAGAAAACTTCGGCTTTGAAACAACTAGCTTAAATCTGGATGAAATTTATCATGAGTTTCATAAAATCGGGAAGGAAGTCAATTATCAGAAGCTGATAAACCTAAAACTGATCAAACAAATTCAGGATAAAGATTACCCGGTAAACGCATTGTTAATAGCACTGGGCATATTCGACAATGTAACGCTAAAATGTGCCCGGTTTAAAGGGACATCCATGAGCGAATTTATTGACAAAAAGGAATTCTCAGGCAATTTGTTCGGAATACTCGAAAATGCAATCTCTTTCCTGAAGAATCACCTGAACTTAAATGTTAAAATAGACGCGCTGCAACGCAAAGAAGAATACGAAATACCAATAGTTGCCTTACGTGAAGCATTACTCAACGCAATTATTCACAGGGATTATACTCGTAACCGAGACGTCAAAATGGCTATTTATGATGATATTCTTGAAATCACCTCTCCCGGAGCACTCCCACATGGAATTACACTCGAAGATATTTCAAATGGCAGGAGTGAATTAAGAAATAAAGTGCTGGCCAATTTATTTAAAGAGTTGGGGTATATTGAAAGTTGGGGGAGTGGAATAAGCCGGATTAGAGAAATCTGTAAAAAGCATGGAATCAGTTTTACCATTAAAGAAACAGGCGATTTTGTGCAGGTTGTATTTGGCCGGTTAAAAGCGCCCGCAAGCGCCCGCAAGCGCCCGCAAGAAAGCGCCCGCAAGAAGGCGCCCGCAAGCTTGACCCGGAAGCTTAACCCGGAAGAACAAAAAATAATAGATGCGGTAAAACAAAAAGGGGAAATTCGAAGAAGTGAGGTAATGAAATTATTAAACTGTGGCGAAACCAAAGCTAAGGATTTATTACGAAGATTATCAGAAACTGAATTAAAAAGAATAGTAAAAGGCAAATACACATATTACATTTTAAAAAATGAGTAAAAAAGGATTAGATATGCTTATCTGGCGCACGTTTTCAAAACCCCTGCTCCTTTAGCTTTTGAGTTTCTTAAAATATTTTTTTCTATTCATCCAAACAAGTCCCTCGATGCTGTCCTTTCACTTGTGGTGTTTAATTTCTGATATTCTTTGTTTGTGATTTTGCCATTTACTTTAATAAAGGCCACCGCCTTTATCTGTCTTTCGTTTAAACCTAATTTTCTGAGTTGTTCTTCATTCAAATGGTCTTTATTTAG
>CAYLSW010000207.1:0-4048 GCA_964386145.1 uncultured Lentimicrobiaceae bacterium
CCATCGTGCATAATCTGCTGCTGTAGAAGCATCGCCGCAATGATTGGCGGTCAGGAAATAGGACTTCTGATCACTTTTGGTATCATTAATCAAAGAACCGGTACACCAGTAGAGACTGCTCCCCTCTCTCAGCAGAATCCGCGCCACACTGTTTTTTTGTTCTTTATATTTTGCACCTTCGGGGCAATTGACAGGAATTTCACAGTTACCGGCATCACCAAAGTCTTTTAGACTTTTTTCAGCATGGTTGGTAATATTGCCAACTCCGGTCAGTTCAAAAGGCAGACTATCGTATTTCTCCGGAGAATCCAACTCAAGCACAAGGTTGCTTCCCAACAGATAAGCCGTCCCCATCTCTTTTCCATTGTTTTGTTTACTGAAAGCACCGAGAAACCGGCCTTTCCGGGAATTATAAATGAACAACCGGTCTTTTTGTCCAAGTTTTATATTCTTGAAATAAAAATTGAGTGCCGTAGCCCCATTCAGCTGAATTTCCAACCGCCAGACAAAGTTTCCATCAGGTAGCTGCTGCCAGGTACCTTTTTGTAACACATGATCAACAAGCTGGATGATATATCCTGCATACAAAGGTTGCGGTGTATTTCTCTTTCTCGTGATAAGCTGCTTTTGGAATGCTGGTGCATTTACCCGGACAACCGGAGGGATACTTTTCAGTCCGTAATACCATGACGCCGGTTTTCCGGGAAGTTGTAGCTGGGCTATGGCAAAAAACGGATAAAAACAAATCAGAAGAATAAAAAGAAATTTTTTCATATACATATTTCACACAAAGGGGTTACCAACGACTTCCCGCCAATGACTTTCCAAAAGCAACAGACAAAATTAAAAAATTACAGGCCGTTTTTCCGGTTTGCAAAAAGAATATAAGCCACCGGTTTGCTATTCCTTAATTTTCAGCTTTTTAAAAACGACATCATTTTGCATCACTTCCAACGCTTTCTGAATACTGTGGTCTACGGGTACCATCACTTCGAAATAGGCATTCTGATTAAACAAATCACGGGCAATGAGAGCCTTCATTTGCAACATTATAAAACCACTGTTTCGCTTTAAAGCAACAGAGTCTGTTTTTACCTTAGCTTTCACGGCATCTTTCAAAAAAGCACTGAAAAGTGAAGGAGAAATTTTAAACTTCGCAATATAACTTTTTGCATCAGGGTATTTCCTGTGGAGCTTTTTCCGGTTGTCATTTAGATAATCATTGACAAAAGTATTAAACGCCCCTTTGCGGATAAGTTCGGAATAATACATATCGTAACGCGCAGAATCCCAGGGGACAAAAATATCGGGCATGATACCGCCTCCACCATAAACCGTCCGGCCGTTTGCCGTATGGAATTTCAACGAATCCGGAAAATGGATACTGTCAGCATGAATCAGTTCCCCGTGCTTCATACGCTCCTGAAGGTCACGGTAGTATGCGTCCACACCATGGTTGTATGGTCTTTGTATCCAACGACCCGAAGGGGTATGGTAACGGGCTACCGTCAGTCGTACAACCGAACCATCAGGCAGGCGAAACGGACGTTGTACCAATCCTTTACCAAACGAACGCCGGCCAATAAGCAATGCCCGGTCCCAATCCTGCAGAGCGCCCGAAACAATCTCACTCGCAGAAGCCGAACCTTCGTTTATCAATACGATAAGTTTACCTTTTTCAAAATTGCCGGCACGTGAGGAATAGAGATTTTGTCGCGGACTGTGGAAGCCTTCGGTATAAACAATGAGCTTTTTAGTTCCGAGAAATTCATTAGCGATACCCTGAGCCGTACTCAGATAGCCACCGGAATTACCACGAAGATCGAATATCAGGTTCTTAAGTCCATGCCGTTTCAGACTGTCGATGGCCTGATTAAACTCTTCTGTAGATTTACGGGCAAAACGGCTCAGCTTAATGTAACCAGTCGTTTTGTTGAGCATAAAAGCAGCATCCACACTTCTCAAAGGAATTATATCACGTACGATGGTAAAGTCAAGCAACCCTTTCACCCCTTTGCGATAAATGCTTACCATCACTCTGGTGCCTTTTTTACCCCTCAGGTGTTTCATCACCCAGTCGTTGGTAATTTTTGGCCCAAAGGCATCTTTGCCATCAACTTTAATGATCCTATCGCCGGCCATAATGCCCACTTTGTCAGACGGGCCACCGGGCACCGGGGCAATCACGAGAATGGTATCTTTAAAAAGCTGAAATGTAATACCCACACCCTCGAAACTTCCCACAAGAGGTTCGTTCGCACGTTCCAGGTTTTTTTTGGAAATGTAGGCAGAATGCGGATCAAGGTCTTTCAGGGTGGCAACAATAGCCTTTTCGGTGAGCTGCTGCATGTTCACCGTGTCCATATAAAAGTTGTTGATAAGAAACAGCAGCGTGGAATATTTCTTGGTAGTGGTGTTAGGATTCAGAGGTTCCCACGTATGCTGTGCCTGAGCATACCCTGAAAAAAGGAAAAGCAACCCAAGTATTATCGCCGAAAATAAGCGTTTCATAAAAATCTGTTTAAAATTGCGCCAAATGTACAAATTTAAAGCTATTCAGTTTTTTTGAGATTGTTGATTTTTGCCAAAAAACAATTTTCCAACAAAATCTTCCGGTAATAACAGTATAAACATCAGCGATGGATAATTAATCGGAACCTTATCTTATTCCAATACCATTTTTTGCTAAGTTTACAGCCGCAAAAAGAAGCGTGTTATGAAGAAAATTTTATTTGTTGTTTTTGCCCTGCTGATAGGTTTTGCAGAAACACAGGCCATGGTTCCGTTTGGGAAAAAAACAGGTATCCGGGAGATCATTCTGGTGAAATTCAAAAAAGACATCACCCCAGCCCAGAGGTCGGAGTTAGACAAGTTAATCAAAGATTTGAAGTCGAATACCAGAACTATTGAAAGGGTGGAATGGGGCAAGCGTATTGATTACACAGGTTCTACCAAAGAGTATGACCAATGCCTGATGCTGAAATTTAAAAATGACAACAACCTGGAAATTTTTCAGTCCAATCCGGTACGACTCAAACTCATGGGAAAACTTATTCCCATTTCGGATAAGATACTGAAATTTACTTACAGGATTGAATAGACAATTGAATATCATTAAACCCATTGTAACATATTGCCTGCGAAACATAAAAAACCTGGCAGGAGGGTTTGCACTACTGTTGTTATTTTTCCTTGCAGGAAATACTCAGGCACAATCTCCTGTTTTTCAGACTCATGTCCCGCTTTATGACAGTTGCAGTAAAACGTTGAATTTTCGCTTCGAGAGCAGCTCATTTTTTAAGAATAATGAATATTTTGATGATTTTGCTTACGGCTACACAGGGTTGGGATTTTATGCCAAACCCACCTTGGAATATTATTTCACACCGAGAATAAAGGTAAATGCCGGCGTTTATCTTTTGAAATATTCGGGCAGGAACAATTTCACACAAGTCATTCCGATATTCAGTGTACAGTACAAAATGGCCAGGTCACTGGAGCTTGTCATGGGAAACATTTACGGAACGGCAAACCATCAACTCGCTGAACCACTTTTCCGCTACGACCGATATTTTCAGAACCATGTAGAATACGGCTTTCAGTTTTTGCTAAATACGGCAACCATCCATTCAGATTTATGGCTTAGCTGGGAACACTATATCATGGTGGGGGACACGGCACAGGAGCATCTTATGGTGGGAAGCAGTACAAATTTTAAGGTAATACGAAACAAAAAAGGCTTTAGTCTGGATGTTCCGCTGCAATTCCTCGTGGCACACAAAGGCGGACAACTTGCACCGTCGCCACACAAACCCATGTCCACCATATTCAACGGACTTACCGGCGTAAAGATGACATACCGCTTCAGCGAAAAAAGCAGTATCGCCTTTGAACCGCAGTTTTTGCTTTACGAGGGGTTGCATCTTCCCAATCCGGGTGAGCCGAATGCCCAGCCTTTCAAAAACGGATGGGGCAGCTATACCACACTCACTTATCAATACCACCGGCTGCACGTGATGGCAGGCTACTGGTATGCCGAGCGGTTTAT
>CAYLSW010000208.1:0-3996 GCA_964386145.1 uncultured Lentimicrobiaceae bacterium
GTTTTCATTTTTGGCATAGCACAAAATGATTTTTTAATGGTTAATATATGTAGTTCCTAATTTGATTTTTTATCTGCTTTTTTTGCTGATAGAATCATTATCATCCGTTTTCCTTCAAGCTTTGGAAGTTGTTCCACTTTGGCGTACTCTTCCAACTCCTGCGCAAAACGCAACAAGATGTATTCCCCCTTATCTTTATAAATAATCGACCTCCCCCTGAAGAAAACATCAACCTTGACTTTAGAGCCATCCTGCAGAAATTTTGTGGCATGTTTTAATTTAAAATTAAAATCATGGTCATCGGTATTAGGGCCGAGCCTGATCTCCTTCAGTACCACTTTAGCCGTTTTGGCTTTAATCTCTTTTTGTTTCTTTTTCTGTTCGTAAAGGTACTTTTTATAGTCCATTATTTTACAAACGGGCGGATTGGCTTTTGGAGAAATCTCTACCAAATCTAAACCTAGCTTATCTGCTTTAGCCTGAGCCTCACGCAGTTGATAAATTCCGGTTTCAACATTCTCACCAACCAATCTCACAATGGGAGATGTGATATGCCCGTTGATTTTGTTCGGGTCTTCTCTTTTGACATATCGGGGACCTCTGCCCCTTCCTCTATACTTAGCTATTTTTTTATCCTCCTTATTAGTTAATGTTCATCAAGTCGTTTACTTCATTATTTACTTTTTCAGCAAATTTTTCAATACTCATAACACCGAGATCGCCTTCCTTATGTTTTCTCACTGAAACCTGGCTGCTATCTTCTTCTTTTTCACCAACAATCAGCATAAACGGAATCTTTTTCATCTCTGCATCTCTGATTTTTCTTCCGGTCTTTTCATTCCGGTCATCAAGTTCGACACGTACGTCCAAATTCGTCAGCAAATTTAATACTTTTTTGGCGTAACCCGAATATTTTTCGCTAATTGGCAGAATAATTGCCTGCGTAGGTGTCAACCACAATGGGAAATCACCGGCACAATGCTCTATCAGTACTGCTACAAACCGTTCCATAGAGCCGAACGGTGCCCTGTGAATCATAACCGGGCGGTGTTTCTCGTTGTCGGCACCTACATAAGTCAAATCAAACCGCTCCGGCAGGTTATAATCCACCTGAATGGTTCCGAGCTGCCATTTGCGGCCAATGGCATCGCGTACGATAAAGTCCATCTTGGGGCCGTAAAAAGCCGCTTCGCCGTATTCCGTTATGGTATTAAGATTCCGTTCTTTGGCCACTTCAGTAATAGCATTTTCGGCTTTTTCCCAGTTTTCGTCCGAGCCGATATACTTCTCGGGATGGTCAGGGTCGCGCAGGGAAATCTGAATGATAACATCGTTGAAATCCAGCGCGGTAAATATTTTTTCAATAATATTAATAACACCATTAAATTCTGTTTTAATCTGGTCGGGTGTACAGAAAATGTGTGCATCATCCTGCGTAAAACTCCTTACCCTTGTCAATCCGTGCAACTCGCCACTTTGTTCGTAACGGTAAACGGTCCCGAATTCGGCATAGCGGATGGGTAGTTCTTTGTAGGAGTGTGGGCTTGATTTATAGATTTCGCAGTGATGGGGACAGTTCATGGGTTTCAGAAAAAATTCTTCTCCTTCTACCGGTGTTTTGATGGTCTTAAACGACTCTTCGCCGTATTTTTGGTAGTGTCCGGAGGTTTTGTACAGATTTACGTTACCAATATGAGGGGTAATTACTGGTTGATAACCTGCGGCGCGCTGAACCTTTTTCAGATATTGTTCCAGCAACTCTCTCAGGCGGGCACCTTTGGGAAGCCAAAGGGGAAGTCCCAAACCTACATTTTGTGAAAATGTAAAGAGTTCCAGCTCTTTTCCCAGCACGCGATGGTCTCTTTTTTTGGCTTCTTCCATCAGTTCGAGATATTCGGCCAGTTCTTTCTTCTTTGGAAAGGTAATCCCGTAAATACGAGTGAGTTGTTTCCTGTTTTCATCGCCACGCCAGTAGGCTCCGGCCACTTTCATAAGTTTCACTGCTTTGATAAACCCGGTGTTGGGAATGTGTGGTCCCCGACACAGGTCGGTAAACCGGCCACTTTCGTAAAAAGTAATCTCGCCGTCTTCCAAATCTTCGATCAGCTCCAGCTTATACTCGTCGCCTTTGTTAGTGAAATAAGCCAGGGCATCGGCTTTAGAGACCTCTTTGCGAACAAATTGTTGTTTCTCGCGGGCGAGTTCCACCATTTTTTTTTCGATTTTTGGAAAATCTTTTTCGGAAATTTCGTAATCACCAAAATCAATATCGTAGTAAAAACCGTTTTCTATGTCCGGACCAATACCAAATTTCACACCGGGATAAAGCAATTCGATGGCTTCGGCCATAAGATGTGCTGATGAGTGCCACATGGTGGATTTTCCTTCCTGATCATTCCATGTCAGAAGCTGCAATGTTGCATCTCCGGAAAGGGGAGAATTGGCATTCATAACCCTTCCATTCACTTTGGCTGCCAGTACGTTACGGGCCAGCCCTTCGCTGATTTGGCGGGCTACGTCCAAAGCGGTACTACCTTTGGCAACCTGCTTCACGGAACTATCCGGTAGTGTTATATTTATCATTTTACTGAATCTCTTTCAAAAAAATTGGGTGCAAAGATAGAATATTTATCTTAACGCTCACGAGATAAGCGTGTGAATTTCAAAACTTTTCAACTTATAATTGTGTAAAACGAATTACCAGCTACCGCCGGCACCGCCACCACCGAAGCTACCCCCTCCGAAACCACCAAAACCACCACCAAAGCCGCCTCCGGAGCCTCCACCTGAGAAATCATTCCAGCTTCCGGAATGTGAGCTGCCGCCAAGCATGCTGCCCAGCAAAAAAGCAGTAAAGAAAGAGGTGCCTTTTCCTACGCTGTAAGATCGGGCATTGCTGACACGGATAAGGATGAAAATAAGGATAATGACGAAAATAGGTACAAGACCGGCAAGAGGAGGAGAGCTTTTGTGCGTTTTGTTATATCCTTTGGCGCTGATTTCACCGGAGGCCAGTTTCATCAGCGTAGTGGTAGCTTTCCGAATGCCATCGTAATAATCGCCTCGCTTAAAGCTGGGAATCATTTCAAATTCAACAATCCTTTTTGCCGTGGCATCGGGAATAACGGATTCCATGCCATAACCTGTGGCTATAAAAGCACGTCCGCGACTGTTGCCGTACTTTGGTTTTACGAGAACCACAATACCGTTATCAAATTTCTTCTGGCCCACCTGCCATTGTTGACCCAGTTCGGTGGCAAACACATCGGGCGAAAGCCCGTTGAGGGATTTTACCGTAACCACTACAATTTGATTAGAAGTGCTGTCGTTTAGATAGCGTAACGAATATTCAAGATTTTGCTGCTGCTGAGCAGTGAGTATTCCGGCAAAATCGTTGACCAGCCGCGGCGGATTAGGTCTTGGCGGAATATCTGATGCCATGATCCGGCCTGCCATTAGCAGTATTACCAAAAAGAAAAGGCCTGATAATTTAATTTTTTTCATTTGCTGTTGTCCTGTTTTCGTACTATTTTCCAAAAGATATGTCATCGGATAATTCATTGATGTCATCCAGATGGTAGGGAAAATGTTTTTTAAGATGAGCTCCTGTTTCGGAGATACCATAAACAAGTCCCTCTGTAAATTTGTTTTCTTTAAAATATTCTGTCATTTTCTCTTTAATATCATTCCAGAAATCCTCTGGCACTTCTTTGTTTATACCTACATCTCCGATAATGGCAAACTTGTGACTTTTAACGGCAAGATAGAACAAAACGCCGTTGCGTAGTTCCGTCTGGTGCATTTTTAATTTTTTAAAGATGAAAGTAGCGCGATCCATCACATCCTCTTTGAAAACCGATTCGATGTGCACCCTGATTTCACCCGATGTGTCCAGTTCCGCATTGAGAATAGCATTCATAATCCGCTCCTGTTCTTCTTTAGTGAAGAATCTTTTTGCTGTAGGACTCATAAGTTTACCCTTTCTTTTGGTTAAAA
>CAYLSW010000209.1:0-3991 GCA_964386145.1 uncultured Lentimicrobiaceae bacterium
GGTATTTTACCTCTTTCCCGTTGACAGCCATTGCTTTTATTTTATCTGCCGTCTCTTTAAAATCAATAACCAACGGTTTTTTGTTTTCCAACAGGGAGAAAGACAAGGTTTCATTCCCGGTAACGGGCTCTGATTTTTCAGCCGGGATGTTAAAAGAGAGCTGATATCCGATGGCACTGATGGTCTGTTTGCGGTAATCATTCAGGCTTTTGGATACACCCTTTTTCACTTGATAAGGGGCAACTTCCCGGCAGGATGCCAGTATAAAAACAATAAAAAGAAGCAAGCCGGTAAAGCTGATGAATCTTCTGGTAGTCATGTCTGGTTTGTTTATAATTTATTTTTTCTTTTCTTTCAATGTGTGTGATATTGGTTTGAAACTGGTTCTATTTTTCACCCCATCCTCCGCCTCCCGGAGTTTTCAGAACAAAGGTATCACTTTTTTTATGTGCTGGTGATCGACACATAAGGCACGCGAAGCATTCGCACGCCAGTACAGAGATACTTACAAAACCGGGGAACTCCTGCCAAAGTTTTTTTTGCTCCGGGAGATGCAATCGTTTCCGTGAGGGAGGGAACCAGTGAGTCCACTCTGTTTATACGGCTTATTTTGCTGATTTCCTGTAAATTGTTCTCAGTTATTAACATAATTACTCCAAAATAAAAATAAAGTATTTCGCGTGAAATTAATGATTTATTTTGCAAAAAAATTAAACTATGGGACGAAAAGTCAAAATTGTCGCTACGCTTGGCCCTGTTAGCAATAGTATGGAAAGCATTTGCCAGCTGGTAAAAGCCGGAGTCGATGTTTTCCGGCTAAACTTTTCTTATGGGACGCACGAGAGCCATTTGGAAAGTTTTCTCCGCATAAGGCAGTGTGCGGCAAAACAGGGAAGAGTAGTAGCAATAATGCAGGATATCTGCGGCCCGAAAATCCGTATCAAAGGGATGAAAGAGAGCCGCGAGATAAACAAAGGCGATAAAATTATCATGTCGAAAAAGGCGGTGGGAGAAGCATTTTCTATCACTTATCCTCATATTATTGATCAGCTTGAAGTAGGAGATGAGGTCTATTTTGCCGATGGAATAGTAAAATCGAAAGTAGAGAAAAAAACGGATGACACGCTTGTGCTTGAAGCATTATCTCATGGGCAGTTGCGAGAGGGGAAAGGTGTTAATATTCCCAGGGCTGGCATAAAAATGTCGGCATTGACCGAAAAAGACAAAGCCGATTTGAAATTTGCTGCTGAAATCGGTATTGATATTGTAGCAGTCTCTTTTGTGGAAACTGCAAAGGATATTCTCGAAGCCAGAAAAATTCTCACCGACAACCATTCCGATGCATGGATTATTGCCAAGATTGAACGGAAATCAGCCATGAAGAACTTAGATGAAATTCTGAATGTTGCCGATGGCCTCATGGTTGCACGTGGTGATCTCGGGGTCGAAGCCGGTATTTTTTCCGTTCCTGGCCTGCAAAAAGAGATGATCAAAAAGGCTAACGAATGTGCTTTGCCTGTCATTACGGCAACACAGATGCTGACTTCGATGTTGCACGCCTCATCTCCCACACGCGCAGAGATATCTGACATTGCCAACGCTGTTTATGATGGTACGGATGCCGTCATGCTCTCTGACGAAACCGCCGTGGGTTCTTTTCCTGTGGAAGCAGTGGAGGTGATGGTAAAAACATTGATAGATACACAACATTATCTGCCGAAAATAAAAAAGATTAAGCCCGACAAAACAGAAGGCTTTGCTCATGCCGCTGCTGAAATCTCGGGAAACGTACCCTGCAAAGCCATTATTCCTTTCACTACTTCCGGATATACCGTCCGGCAAATTGCCAAATTCAGGCCTCGCAAACCGCTATATGCCGTTACCTTCCAAGAAAAAGTCAGCCATCGCCTGGCGCTTGTCTGGGGTGTGGAGAAGATTTTTACCATCAAACGCGACATTAGTGAAAGTCATATTATTTATCAGTTTCTGCAAAAAGCGGGTAAAGAGGGACAGTACATTATTACTATGGGCTCCAATTCCGGTGTAAAAGGGAGTACCAACATGGTGCGTTTGCTTGACGAAGCCGCCAGAGAGAAAATTCTTGAACGCTTTGAGAAGTAATAAGGCAGTCTTGCTGCGGGGACACCTGGTGCCGGGTTGCCTCTGTTTGAGACGCGACCCGTGACTTTTCATACCTTTGCAGTATGATTGAAGCTTTTCTGGAACATATTGAAAAACACGAACTTTGCCACAGGAAAGATAATATCCTCGTGGCGGTAAGCGGCGGTGTGGACTCTGTAGTGATGCTTCATTTGTTGCATCGTCTCGGCTGCCGGCTTACTGTGGCTCATTGTAATTTTCAACTCAGAGGTGAGGAATCTGATGGTGACGAACGTTTTGTCAGAAATATGGCCACACAATACGAAATCCCTGTTTTTGTAAAAAGATGCAACACCCGAATATATGCCGAGAAAGAGAAAATCAGTATCGAAATGGCTGCCCGCAGGTTGCGCTATAATTGGTTTACAGAGATATTGGAAGCTCATAAATTTCAAAAAATTGCCATCGGCCATAACAAAGACGACGACGCAGAGACTTTTTTTATCAAATTGTTACGCGGTTCGGGGTTGGAAGGGCTAAAAGGTATCCTGACAAAACGGGAAAACATTATCCGACCGCTGCTGTTTGCTTCACGCGAAGAAATCATGGCTTACGCAAAGGAACATCAACTGTCGTTCCGCGAAGATTCTTCAAACGCTTCGGACGATTATCTCCGCAACCGCATCCGGCATCACCTGCTTCCTTTTTACGAAAAAGAATTTCCGGGCGGAACAAAAATGCTGGCCGAAAGTCTGGAAAAGCTGAAAAGTACAGAAGTCGTTTTTCGTCAGCTACTTGAGGAAAAGAAAAACCAGCTTTTCCACCGGACAGATGATGGCATCAGCATTGATAAATCGGCCATTCATCATTTAGAGCCGAAAGCCGCCTGGCTTTTTTTTCTTTTGGAAGATTTCGGTTTTAACCGCAGCACTATCGACGACTTTTGCCAAACACAGGAATCATCACAAACAGGCCAGATGTTCCATGCGGAAAATTATACCCTTCTTAACGATAGAGATAAACTGGTTATCAAAAGGAACACTGCTGCTTTAGAAAAAGAATTTACCATATACAATATGGATAAACCGGTGTCACAACCGGTGCAACTAAATTTAGAGATTCTACCTAACCATCCGGACTTTTCGTTTGCATCAGACAAAACCGTAGCCTATTTCGATGCTGACAAACTTTCGCTTCCCCTGAAGCTACGGCACTGGTGCCAGGGAGACCGTTTTGTGCCTTTTGGCATGAGCGGAAGCAAGCTGTTAAGCGATTTCTTTTCGGATGAAAAAATCAACCGCTTTGAGCGGGAAAATTGCTGGCTGTTGCTTTCGGGAGAGGAAATTATCTGGATAGTGGGTTACCGTTCTTCCCATCAATTCCGGGTAACCGGCAAAACGGAAAATATTTTGAAGATCATCCTAATCTCATTATAATCACGTTCCTGGAATTTTTTGTCTCAAAACGTTGCATCTCTTGGGTATGAAACAGAAATTACCGGAGTAATAAATACAATTTTTTAAAGAGAAAAAAATTATCCTCTTTTGAGTTTGATGGATAAAGTTTACACTTTGTCTCCCGTTTTTAAAAGTTGAAATATGAAGTATCTCACCGGTACCATTTTTAAGAACGAGGTAACAATGAAAATACACAGGGTTTAATCCGACATTATTTCCCGAAAAGGAACTGATTTTACAAATGTTTTATAAAAAAAACAGACTATGTTCAATGCAACCCAAACAACAGATCAGGGAAAAGTCCGGACTCTTTTTCTGCCTTCGATTTTTTTTAGTATATTTGGTGAATTAAAACACAAACAAAAAGTTGCTTTGCGGCTTGAAATCAGTTCATAATGAAATCAAACGAAAAACATTAAGGGCTTGTTATGAAA
>CAYLSW010000210.1:0-3974 GCA_964386145.1 uncultured Lentimicrobiaceae bacterium
TGACAGCTTCATCCAAAAAGAAATTGATGAGTGCCCGTTGTAGTCGTGCTCCTTTCCCGCGGTAAAACGGAAAGCCGGCGCCGGTAACCTTGCTGCCCAAATCGAAATCAATAATCTTATATTTGTCGGCTAACTCCCAGTGTGGCAGTGCGTTTTCAGGAAGTAAAGGCATTTCGCCTTCCGTATGAACCTGTTCATTATCCGCATCACTTTTACCAGTAGGAACCGAAGGGTGCGGCACATTGGGAAGTTCCACCAGCTTTGCATTTAACGCCACAACAATACTATCCGCTTTCTCCGACAACGCTTTTGCCTGCTCTTTCAAAGACAGAGATTCTTTGCGCACAGCCTCAGCCTTCTCCTTTTCGCCCGATTTAAAATACCGGCCAATCTCCTTTGCCAGCTGCTTTGAGTGCGCCAGCGTGTCATCCAGTGTTTTCTGATTTGCCCGGCGTTGCCGATCCAGGTCAATAATCTCTTCAACAAGGGCTATGGCGTCAAAATTTTTCACAGCAAGGCGTTCGATCACCTCCTTTTTATTTTCCCTGATTCTTTGAAGTTCAAGCATAAGTAAAAATTTTTGCAAAGATAAACAGGTTTAATTATAAAAAATGGTAATGGAATAAAAGAAGTTGTTTAAAGTTTAATGGGATTTAACAGCTCAAAAGTGAAAAGTGTGATGAATAACAACTGTCTGACAACCGTTTGACCATTGTTTGCCCAACAATCAACGCTCATCGCCCTCATCCTTCAGCCTGTCCAGCGTACGCCGGTTTTTTTTGGTCGGGCGTCCTGCACCACGCGCACGTTTTTCGTAGTTGAGCTGTCGCATCATCTGTAGTTTTTCCAGTTCTTCGGCAGGGGTGAGGTCTTCCATCAGGTCGGGGACCAATGCCGCAGAAACACGATTCTTTACAGCCTTTTTCACACGTACTTTTTTGGTAATACCACCGGAATGAATCTCAATCTCATCGCTTTCGCTTACCTCATGCGAAGCTTTGGCGTTGTGACCTGCCATTTTGACTTTTCCGCCTTTACAAGCTTCTGTTGCCTGCGAACGTGTTTTGTACAGCCGCACAGCCCAAAGCCATTTGTCGAGTCTCACGTGGGACATAACCCTTTATTTTTGTCTGAAATACAGTTGGATAGGAACACCGGTAAAATCGTAATACTTTCTGATTTTATTTTCCAGAAATCTTTTGTAAGGTTCTTTTACCTCATCCGGAAGGTTGCAGAAAAATACAAACTGCGGTGATTTTGTTTTCAGCTGCATGATGTATTTTATACGGATATAACGACCCCGCGAAGCCATGGGATGTGGGTTCTCTTCGATAATCGGAAGTAAAAATTCGTTGAGCTTGGAAGTAGCAATACGTTTGCCGCGTTTGTTGTAAACCTCCTCGGCCAGGTTCAGGGCTTTGAAAATCCGTTGTTTATCCTGTACCGAGACAAACACGATGGGCACATCGTTGAATGGGGCAATGCGTTTGCGTATGGCTTCTTCAAATTTCAAATGCGTGTTGCTTTCTTTGTCCACCAAATCCCATTTGTTCACCACAACTACAATTCCTTTCCGGTTTTTCTCAGCCAAATGAAAAATGCTCACATCTTGTTTTTCAATCCCCTGGCTGGCATCAATCATCACAAGACAGATATCTGAATTTTCAATGGCACGAATGGTACGTAGTGTGGAATAAAATTCAATATTTTCGTAAACCTTTCCTTTTTTGCGTAAGCCTGCCGTATCCACCAGCATAAATTCATGACCAAAACCTTTGAAAGGGGTATAAATAGAATCGCGTGTTGTCCCGGCCAACGGTGTAACAATATTTCTGGTGTCGCCAATCAGCGTATTGATAAGAGAGGATTTGCCCACGTTGGGACGACCGATAACAGCTATTCTGGGCACATCAGGGATGTCTTCCTCTTCGGTTTCATTGAAATCCTCCACAACTTTATCTAAAAGTTCGCCGGTACCGTTACCGTTCACCGAGGATACAGGATAGACTTCTCCGAGTCCCAGCGAATAAAAATCGCTGCCTATGTGTGTCAGGTTGGGAGAATCAACTTTGTTGGCAGCCACAAAGACTTTTTTTCCTGAACGGCGTAACAACTCGGCCACATCTTCGTCTAACGGATGAATCCCTTCGCGGGCGTCCACCACAAAAATGATGGCATCGGCCTCATCAATGGCAAAAAGAACCTGCTTTCTGATTTCCTCTTCAAAAATATCGTCGGAGCCTTGCACGAATCCGCCGGTATCAATCACGGAGAAATCTTTCCCGTTCCAGTCACTTTTGCCATAAATACGGTCGCGGGTAACGCCGCTCTCCGATTCCACAATAGCGGCTTTCGATACCGTCAGCCGGTTAAACAGTGTGGATTTACCCACATTTGGGCGGCCTACAATAGCTACAATATTATTCATAATAATTTTTTTACAAATTTAATGGATTTGCCGGTCTTAACTGTCATAGCCAAATTGTCCCAGCTGCTTTTCGTTATTCCGCCAGTCTTTGTTTATTTTTACCGAGAGTTGGAGAAAGATTTTCTTATCAAAGAATTTTTCCATCTCTAAGCGTGCCATGGTGCCGGTACGTTTTATGGCGTTTCCCTGATGACCCAGCAAGATGCCTTTTTGTGAGTCACGTTCCACAAAAATGTAAGCATGAATTTTAATCAGTTTTTCGCTCTCTTTAAAGGATTCCACAGCTACTTCTACAGAATATGGAATTTCTTTTTTATAATTCAGAAATATTTTTTCGCGAATCATTTCGGAAACAAAAAAACGTTCACTGCGGGTAGTCAGCTCGTCTTTGGGATAGTAAGCCGGACTTTCCGGAAGCTTTTCCAGAATGGTATCGAACACTTTCGAGATATTGAAATTCCGCAGTGCCGAAATAGGAAAGACTTCTGCACGGGGAAATTTTTTCTGCCAGTAGGCAATGTCTGTTTCCACTGTTGTCTGATCTGACAAGTCAATTTTGTTAATCAACACGACCAGGGGAATATTCGAATGTTCAATCTTGTTGATAACGCTTTCTTCTCCGAATTTTATACCTGGTTCGGTCATTAACAGGATAACATCCGCATCAATCAACGCTGATTCGATGTATTTGTTCATGTACTCGTGCATCTTGTAAGCAGGATCACGGACAATTCCCGGGGTATCAGAATAGACAATCTGGAAATCCTCTCCGTTCACTATCCCCATAATACGATGGCGTGTTGTCTGTGCTTTTGAAGTGATTATGGAGAGTTTTTCACCTACCACAGTATTCATTAGAGTCGATTTTCCCACATTGGGATAGCCTATAATGTTGACGAAGCCTGCTTTATGCGACATAAAAGATTTTAAAAAAATATTTGCGTGGCAAAGAAACAAAATATATCTTTGCACTCCCAATTAAAAAGGGGGTATGGAGTATTAAATCTCCGTCGTTCATTTGATATTAAACATTAAAATATATTGCGGGGTGGAGCAGTGGTAGCTCGGCGGGCTCATAACCCGTAGGTCGTAGGTTCGAATCCTGCCCCCGCTACTATTAAAGCCGGCATATAGTCGGCTTTTTTTATTTACACCAATACGGGTCATGTATAAGGTTTACGTATTATACTCGGAGAAGTACAACAGAATCTATGTTGGCTGTACTGGTCATCCGGAGTACCAGTACTCCGAAAAATAACCAGAGAAAACTGTCTGATTCCCTGAAGTAATTTTTCTTATGTAGCATTCCCTGGTTACTTTCTGATATTGTGATAAAGCCATCCTTGCAGTTTTTGGAGGCTGTATATATCTGGAACTCTGTTATAAAAAGAACTTTTACATTACTATTAGCCCGCTTAATTCACAAATTGAACTATTGTGAAGCCAAATTGCTTTGATTAAAGGCAATGCTCAATTCCCGATTCTCGAAATAGCTAAGGGATTGTAACAAAATAACCTGACAGTTTCGGCTTGTTCTTTTGTGCTT
>CAYLSW010000211.1:0-3970 GCA_964386145.1 uncultured Lentimicrobiaceae bacterium
GCACAGGAGACATTGGCCACCGTTGCCGGAGAAAAAATTGTAACTTCTTTCATGTCGTCAGTTTATTGATTTACAATTGAAATAATATCTGCAAAAACGCCGGAAGCTGTCACAGCCGCCCCTGCCCCTGCCCCTTTGATAACTAACGGTTGTTCATCGTAGCGTTGCGAATAGATGAGCACTATGTTGTCTTTTCCGTCGAGCTGAAAATAAGGTTGCGAAGTATCGGCCATCTGCAATCCAACCACAGCTTTTCCGTTGTCGAATTCGGCCACATACCGCAATTTTTTCCCGGCTTCCGCGGCTTCTTTTCGTAATTTCTCAAAATGTCCATCATACCGGCTTAACGCTTCCATAAATGTTTCTACGGAAGGCTGGTTCATGAGGTTTTCGGGCATAAACGGGTTGATGACCACCTCTTCCGACTCCAGCGGATACCCGCTTTCACGCGCCAGGATCAGAATCTTTCGCATCACATCTTTTCCGCTCAGATCAATACGGGGGTCTGGCTCGGTATAGCCTTCCAAACGGGCCTGTGCAACCACATCCGAAAACTTCACTCCTTCCGTAAAATGGTTAAAAATGAAATTCAGACTCCCCGACAGCACTGCTTTAATTCGCAGTATCTTATCACCGCTTTTGATCATGTCGCTAATGGTTTTCAGCACAGGCAACCCGGCGCCGACATTTGTTTCGTACAGATATTTCTTTTTCATAGACAAAGCTGTATCATTCAACTGCTTATAAGTTTCATAAGAACCGGAAGATGCAATTTTGTTAGAAGCGACTACGCTGATGCTGCTTCTAAGTACCTTTTCGTATAGTCCGGCTATTTCCGTACTCGCAGTGTTGTCCACAAAAATAGAATTGCGCAGGTTGAGTGCTTTCATTTTCCTGACAAACAATTCAGAATCCATGATCTCTCCTTCTGACAGCAACCGTTTTTCCCGGTTTTTAAAATCGATGGCATGTTCGTCAAAAAGCATCCGGCGGCTATTGGCCAGCGCTACCACTTTTATTTTCAGCGCATACTCCTTTTTCAGATAATCGTACTGGTCGCTAAGTTGCTGTAAAAGTGCTCCGCCCACATTTCCCACACCCACCATAAAAACATGTACTTTTTTGTAACGGGCAAGAAAAAATCGTTCGTGCAACACGTTGAGTGCTTTGACAACATCCTTTTTCAGTACCACGAAGGATACGTTTCGTTCGGTTGAGCCCTGTGCAATGGCACGAATGTTTACTCCGTTTTTTCCAAGGGCATCAAAAGCTTTCCCGCTCAGTCCCAATGATGATTTCATATTGTCGCCCACGAGTGCAATAATGGAAAGATCCTGTTCGACCTGCAAGGCATCAATTATGGTTAGTTTTCTTTCTGCTTCAAACTCATGTTCGATGGCCTTTCGAGCTTTTTCCAAATCTGATGGACTGATGGCCAGCGTAATAGAATGTTCGGATGAAGCCTGTGTAATAAAATTGACATTGACTTTTTGCTGCGACAGACACAAGAAAAGGCGGGCGGCGATTCCGGTTACGCCCACCATTCCGCCACCGGAAAGTGTCAGCAAAGCAATATTTTCAATATGAGAAAGCCCTGTTACCAGGTTTCCCCGGGGTGTCCCGTTGCGGTCGATGAGCGTTCCCGGAGCATCAGGATGAAAGGTATTTTTTATCCAGACCGGAATGTCTTTCTTCATAACAGGCTGGATACTTGGCGGGAAGACAACCCTTGCGCCAAAATGAGACATCTCCATAAGCTCGCTGTACGAAAGTTTTTTCAGGGGAAGCGCACTTTCCACCAAAGCCGGATCAGCGGTCATCACGCCATCCACATCTGTCCATATTTCCAATACGGAAGCATCAACGGAAGCAGCGAGGAGAGCAGCTGTGTAATCGGAGCCACCACGGCCCAGCGTTGTCGGTTTACCATTTGCCGAAGAGGCAATATATCCTGAAACAAAAACATGCTCTTTTATGTTACTTAAATATTGCTGAAAGCGCTTCCCTGTTTCCACAAAATTTACCTGTGCATGCCCGAAAGTTTCATCGGTGAGGATGATTTCGCGGGCATCGAGCAAACGAATCGGGACACCATAAAAATTCAGAGCTGTGGAAAGTATCAGACCGGAAAGACGTTCGCCGAAAGGCAACAGCCGATCGCAGGTTTTAGAATTTATCTCCTGTAGCAGGAAAATACCGAGACAGATATCTTCCAGTTCGTTCATCATCATTTTTACACCGGCTTTGATTTCACTTTGATTTTTCAGTGGAAAAAGATTGTCAATGACGCTGAAATGGGCACTTTCAATATTTTTCAGGATTTGCTTGTATTGCTCATCACCAAGACTCGCCATTTTACCACTTTCTTCCAGCCGGTCGGTCACTTTGCCGAGGGCGGATGCTACCACAATCAATTGCCCGTTATCTTTTTCTCTACCAACGATTTCAATAACTTTTTTTATGTTTTCGGCATTGGCTACCGAACTACCTCCGAATTTTAAAACTTTCATTTTTTCTGTTTTTAATAGGAATGAACAGGCGACATAGTGCATACCGATACCTGTTTTGTTAATAAACGGGAATAATGATTCCCCAATGGGATAATATGGAAAACGTAACCCCCTAAGGGGTTGAGGTTGTAGAGGTGGTAAAAGCAAACATAACAACGCTATAACCCAGTGCGTTGGGCCCTGAAGTTCCTGAAAGAAGCGCTATGTGTGAATCCTTTTTCAAGTATCTGACTTTATGGGGGTAAATGTAGAGAAAAATTTATTCGCCCGACAAAGTCTGCCAAAAAAAGGTAAAATAAATTTTTCAAACTACATTAAATGGTTATTTTTGTTTCAAAACTCTAACTCACCATAATAATATAAATCAGTTAGATACAACGTTTCTACCTTCGATTTTATCTTTAAAACCGGTTCTTGCGCTGCGCCGAGACCTATCCGCAGGCAGCTGAGAGATGCTGTGTTAAAATCCAAATTATTTTTCAATAACTTTTCACTTTTCACTGGTAGTTTAACGCTGAGGAAATTAGGTTAGCTTTCGGACGGGCACCGAAAACTTTCGGGGTGAGAGTCTTCGGAATGGGAAAAGGAACTCTTGAAGCAATTCGTTTGAGGTTTTTCTTCTTTCCATTTTAATGTCATTGGTTTTTTCAGCTATTTTTCACCTACTTAAATTTCGGCTCGAAGCTGCTGTAGCTGAGTGGTAGTTTTGTAAACTGCACCAGATAATTGGTGAAATCTGTATAATAATTATTATTGTTGACAATAAAAAGGTATTTCTTACTGCCTTTCATAGCCAGCGTGTCTTTACTTTCAATGAACCGCGTTGAGGTATCGTTTACCGCTTTAAGAATTACCTTACCAGCGCCCCGTTTTTCAACAAGCCATACCGCATCATTCTTAAAATAGACTTTAGCGATTTTATCACCATAGGTACTGATGTTATATACAATCTGAAAGGTGTCCGGCGGATTAATAACGGGTTCGAGGAAACTGTACACAGGAATTTGTGGACCTGTGGGCTGTTTGTTACAATCGGCGGCAGAAAGCATAACAACAACTATCAGAGAAATCAAAATGAGTTTGGCATGGCTTTTCATGGTTAAAAATGTTGTTATTGGGTAAAATTAAGTATTTTTTCCACAACAGTTTTTATATTTTTTTCCACTGCCGCAGGGACAAGGGTCATTACGCCCCACCTTTTTTGCCACTTTAACCGGCTGGGGTTTCCTTTGTTCCTGTGTGTCGGCGTGTGCCTGCGATAACAAATCTCCCCGTTCCTCCCTGATTTTGGAGCGGTCAATACCACGATTGATTTTAGCTTCTCTGAATACCTGTTGGTTCTGATTGTAAATATCGCCTCTGATAAGATAGGAGACTACTTCGTTATTAATTTTTTCGATCATGCTTTTAAAAAGGTTGAACGACTCAAATTTATAAACCAGCAACGGGTCTTTTTGCTC
>CAYLSW010000212.1:0-3919 GCA_964386145.1 uncultured Lentimicrobiaceae bacterium
TTAAAGGGAGCTAATGATTTTATGGTGGCCAATAATTTGGATGGTGGCCGTCTGCAAAGCTGGAAAGGCAAAAACGGCAACTGGGGAAATGAGGTTGCCAACAAAGATGCCCCTTTCAAAAGCATTAACTTTTCAGCCACCGGGGGTGATAGCAAATCTTCTTTTTATGTATCTCTGGGATACGACAAAACGGAAGCAACCGTAATTGGCAGCGACTTTAAAAGAATTTCGGCTACGTTAAACTTTAATCGCAACTTAACAAAGCATATCAAATTTACCACCAACAATATTGTCTCCAATACTTTCCAGCGTTCTTTCCTGGAGCAGTCTGCTTATTTTGCAAACCCTTTCCTGACAAAATATTTTATGAGCCCATGGGAACAGCCATATAACGCAGATGGTACTTTGAATACCAACTTACACACCTCTATTTATAACACTTTATATCTGGTAAAACATAACATCACCTACAATGATCTGACGAGAGCCATCAGTAATTCTTTCGTTGAATGGAGCATTATTAAGGATCTGAGGTTTAAAACTTTAATAAGCCTGGACTATAATATTGCCAATTATAAAAATTACGAAAACCGTAAGTACGGTGGTGGTGCCAGTATAAACGGAAGCTCTACAGCCTCTACCGGAAGAAACCTGAACATAGTTGCTCAGAACTCTCTGGATTACACGCTGCGCTATCGCGACAACACCATTGCTTTTAAAGCGCTGTTGGAATACCAAAAAAATAAATACCACTACCTTTGGGGATATGGTGAAAATTTCCCTGCAGATGGTTTAACAAATATCGCCAGTGCAAGTGCAAATAAGGATGCAACTTCTAGTTACTACGACTGGAGTAACTTGTCCTACCTCGGTATGGTAAACTACAACTATTTGGGAAAATACATAGCCGATTTTACTTTCAGGCGGGAAGGGTCGTCGAAGTTTGCCCCAGGCCACCGTTTTGGCAGCTTTTGGGCTTTTGGTGCTGCATGGAATATCAGCCAGGAGGCTTTTCTGTCAGATATTAAATTTATTAACTTATTGAAACTTCGTGCATCCTACGGATTGAGTGGAAACTCAGACATTAATTTAAATGCCTATCAGGCATTTCTCTCCTACGATGCCAATTATGCCAATCAGGGAGCCATTTATCCCAGTCAGCTTGGAAATACCAATTTAACCTGGGAGAAAAATAAAAACTATGATATGGGTATTGATTTTGTGGTTTGGGATAACCGTGTTAACGGTTCCTTCAGCTACTTCCATAAGGAGACCTTTGACCTGCTGCAAAATGTTCCGTTGTCCAGAACCACCGGTCAAAATAACCAGGCCAATAATGTGGGTGTCGTTATAAACAAAGGAGTGGAGGCTTTAGTGAATATTGATGTGATTCGTACTGCCAAATTCCATTGGAGTATTTCCGGAAATTTTGCCACCGTCCATAACAAGGTTATCAGACTCGCTAAAGATGCCAATGGCAAGGACATTGATATTGAAACCGGAACCCGTAAAGTGGAAGTAGGACAGGCCATCTATTCTTGGTACATGAGAAAATGGGCCGGCGTTGATTCCGAAACTGGTAAACCCCAGTGGTATCTTGATGGCAAGGGAGGCGAGGTAACAAATGAATATTATACTGCCAAAAAAGCCTTTCAGGGCGAAAGTGCAATGCCCACCTACTCAGGAGGCTTTTCAACCCATGTAGATTATCATGGCTTCTATTTAGATGCCAATTTCTACTTTGCAGGCGGAAATAAGGTATTTCAGAACTGGGCGTTCTATACCAACCATAGTGGAGTTTATTCCCTACTGTATTATAACGGAGTGAGCGAACTAATGAACAGGTGGCAGAAACCGGGTGATGTAACCGATGTGCCTCGTGTATTGTATTCAGGTACTGCTGACAACTCCTCAAGGACATCTACCCGCTTTTTATACGCCGGAGATTATATCCGCTTAAAAGGATTAACCTTTGGCTTTAACATCCCAAGAAATCTTCTCTCTAAAATCGGATTTAAAGCAGCCTCTGTTTATGTGAGAGGATATAATATATGGACATGGGTTAAGGACAAACGGTTGAAATACGATCCTGAAGTCCGGGCTGATGGCACTACCCGATTGACAACCCCGCCAGTAAAATCAGTTATTTTTGGTTTAAATTTAAACTTATAAGAAATGAAAAAAATTATAAATTCTATATTAGTAATTGTGCTTGTGGGCAGCTTATTTTCCTGTAGTAAATCGGATTTAGATCCATTTTTGGCACAGAAAAAAATTATGGAATACAATCTTAACAATCTTCAAGATATTCAGGGGCTCCTGTATGGTGCCTATAACAGAATGACTGACTTTCACTACTATGGCAGAGATTATATCATCTATGGTGAAATCCGTGCTGATAATGCCTTCTCCAATGGAAATTCGGGAAGGTTTGTCACAGTATCTGCCATGAAGATGGGAGACGATGATGGTTACGCTGTCAACACCTGGACTCAGATGTACCGTGTAATTGCCAATGCTAATATTATCATTGGGCAGGATCCTGCTAAACTTACCGGCGACGCTGTCAAAATCAAAAATGTAATCGGACAAGCTTATGCTATCCGAGCATTGACTCACTTCGATCTTTTGAAACTTTTTGGTGAAGAACATGTGACCGGTGGTAATAATCTGGGAATCCCTTATGTTAAGACGTACAATGGGGACACCTTGTCTCCTGCCCGGAATACTGTCGCTGAAGTAAAATCCGACATCAATGCGGATTTGGCCTCTGCTTTAACCTTGATGGATCCTTCTCTAAACGATGCTTCTAGAGAAACCATCTCTACTTATGCCGTGCTGGCATTACAGTCAAGGGTGGACATTTATTTCGGAGACTGGGCAGCGGCAAAGACTGCAAGTGAAGCAGTAATTAATTCCGGAAAATATTCCATCGCTGCTCCTGCAGACTTCGCTAATACCTTTTCTAAAAAAGGAACAGCAAATGTGATTTTTGAGCTGGCAGAAAGAGCTACGGATAACCAGGGTATTAATGGTCTTTCTTATATCTATCGTGGGAACTCCTATGGTGATATTCAGGCACTGGCTAATCTTCTAACTATTTTCGACAGCACTGATGTCAGGATAGCCCCGGATATGATAGACTATGATGCAAGTGGCAAATTGAGAAATATTGGCAAATATCCCACCAATGCAAACTATGATTACGATATTCCTTTAATTCGTTATGAAGAAGTGGTTCTAAATTATGCCGAGGCACTTTTCCATTTGGGAGATGCTAATGCTCTGAGTGTATTAAATGAGATCCCCGCTCAACGAATGGCAAAACCCTACACCGTGATTTCAGAAGATAATATCCTGAAGGAAAGGCGTCGTGAATTATGCTTCGAAGGTTTCCGTTTCGATGATCTGGCGCGTACTCACCGAAATATTCCATTGGTTAGTCCTCTGCAGCAAACCCATGGAGGTCCTGCTTACGGAAGTTATAATTATGCTTTCCCTATCCCTATTGTTGAACTCAATGCAAATTCAAATATGGTTCAAAACGTAGGTTATTAAAAGCTACGAGCCTGAAAAGACAAAGCCTTACCTTGATTTTTTCTGGGTAAGGCTTTTTTTATTATGCCCCCTTTTTCACAGATTATTTTCTCTTGCAACCAGCGGACACTTTGCTATAAAAAGTGGGAGGTGCTCTCTGCTTTCGGAAGATATGAAAAAGAACCCAAGAGCTGCAATACCTTTAATCCAGCTTATAAATTCATAACCGTATAATATTCGTTTGCAGGCTATACATTACACGGGATAAATTAAGACAATTTTATCTATGTAAAAATTTGTAACTCATCGTTCTTTTGTGCTTTTTCTTCGTTGCAAAAGTCTTAAATTCACCCTGTGAAATAATGGCTTTGCTATTTCACAG
>CAYLSW010000213.1:0-3892 GCA_964386145.1 uncultured Lentimicrobiaceae bacterium
CATAAGGGATACTAAAACATAATTCTTCCATCGTTCATAGACGTGCGACGTTCAGAAAACCCAGGAAACCGTACGGAATGAAACCCGGAGGTTGCAAGGTGTGTTAAGAAGATTGTCTGACTCCATCAAAATTTTCGGAGGTACAGGCTGGCATCGTTTTCTTTGCCAACGCAATAATCGTTAAACTTCCGGGTGGGGAAGGTTGAAAAACAGTCCCCCTCATATTTTTTAACTTTCCGGCCTCAGGTTTTGTTCCACTTGTCAGGACAGGCGTACACAGAAAGGCTACTTTTTTTTCCAGCTGTCCCGCAAAGGCACAGTACGATTAAAAACCAGATGCTCCGGCCGGCTGTCTTTGTCCACACAGAAATAACCGAGACGCTGAAACTGAAATTTATCTCCTGGTTGAATACTTTTTAGTGAAGGTTCCAGCTTACAGTTTTGCAGAATCTTTAATGAATCAGGATTCAGGAAGGCTTTGAAATCACGCTCTTTGTGTCCTGCCGGATCTTCGTCAAGAAAAAGCCGGTCGTAAAGACGCACCTCCGCATCCACAGCATGTTTCACGGAGACCCAGTGCAGCGTGCCTTTTACTTTACGTGGAGAGCCACTGCCACTTTTTGTTTCCGGGTCGTAGGTGCAATAAATCTCGATGATTTTACCGTTTTCATCCTTCTTGTAATCCTCACATTTGACAATGTAAGCTCCTTTCAGGCGTACTTCACGGCCGGGGCCAAGGCGGAAGAACTTTCGTGGCGGCACTTCCATAAAATCATTGTGCTCAATATAAAGCTCACGAGAAAATGGCACCTGACGTGTTCCGGCCACCTCATCTTCCGGATTATTAATCAGCTCTAACATCTCCTCTTTGTCTTCCGGATAGTTGGTGATAACCACCTTCACCGGCCCCAGAACGCCGAAAACACGTGGAGTAATTTTGTTTAGATGTTCACGCACGCTGAATTCCAAAAGACCCACATCAATCATATTATCGCGTTTGGCAATACCGATTCGCTCGGCAAATTCACGAATAGATTCGGGTGTGTAACCTCTGCGGCGTAAGCCTGAAAGGGTAGGCATACGCGGGTCGTCCCAGCCGGAGACCAGGTTTTTCTCCACCATCTCCAGCAGTTTACGCTTGCTCATAACCGTGTAGCTCAGGTTTAGGCGGGCAAATTCAATCTGACGTGGACGCGGGCGGTTTTTTTCTACAAGCTGGTCGAGAAACCAATCATAAAGCGGGCGGTGGATTTCAAACTCAAGCGTACACAGCGAATGGGTAATTCCTTCAATGTAATCCGACTGTCCGTGGGCAAAATCGTACATGGGATAAATACTCCATTTGTTGCCCGTACGGTGGTGTTCAGCATGCAAAACGCGGTATATGATAGGGTCGCGCATGTGCATGTTAGGCAAACTCATATCAATTTTGGCGCGCAAAACCATAGCACCATCCGCCACGTCACCGTTTTTCATCTTCTCGAAAAGTATCAGACTCTCTTCCACCGGACGATTGCGATAAGGACTTTCTATACCCGGACGGGTAGGAACACCTTTTTGCCGGCTTATTTCTTCCTGCGATTGTTCATCCACATAAGCACTTCCCTGTTTTATAAGCTGCACAGCCCAAGAATAAAGTTGCACAAAGTAATCGGAAGTAAACAGAGGTGAATCGTTCCACTGAAATCCCAGCCACCGAATATCTTCTTTGATAGAATCAACATACTCCACCTCTTCTTTGGCGGGATTGGTATCGTCAAAACGCAGGTTGCACAAACCGTGATATTTTTCAGCCAGGCCGAAATTCAGACAGATGGATTTGGCATGGCCAATGTGCAGATATCCATTGGGTTCGGGAGGAAAACGAAAATGGACTTTTCCGTTATTTTTATTATTTTGGAGGTCTTCCTCAATAATAGTTTCAATAAAATTGAGCGACCTGTCGCTGTTTTCAGCCAATTCCATAACTGTAAAATAATTAATTCAAATAAAAAAGCAAAAGTACTGAGAAATAGTATAGAATCAAGGGCTTTTTTATTCTCACCGGAGGTAATCAGAAAGTGTCAGTTTCCTTTTCGTTAATCAGTTTCAGCGCATCTTCATCCGTACCGAGAATGGCAGCAATAGGCCGGGTACTATCGTTGTATTCCAGAATAATTTTTAATGTCATGGTCAAAGGAACCGAAAGAAACATGCCTGCAATGCCGAGAACATAACCCCAAACAATCAATGAGAGAAAAACTACCAATGTCGAAAGGCCCATACCTTTTCCCATCACGCGGGGTTCCACAAGATATCCCACAAACAGATTAACTGCAGCAAAGGCAATCATAGCCCAAATGGCAGGAACAAATCCCAGCTGAATCCAGGCAAAAAGTACGGCGGGTATGGCAGCAATAATGGAACCTATGTTGGGAATGTAGTTAAGCATAAAAGCAATTAATCCCCACAACACCGCATATTCCACGCCAATAATCCAGAGAAAAAAAGTTATTAAGACACCCGTCAGCAAACTCACAAAAGTTTTGATAACAAGATAATGCCTGACGCTTTTCTCAATTCTGGAAAGATTCTTCATGGTTTTTCCGGAAGATGTTGCTCCGAAAACTTTGGCCTTTAATGCTATACTGTTCATCTCCAGTAAAATGAAAAGAACAATAAAAAAAATTAATGCCGTGTTACTCATCACGTTTCCAAGCTGTCCGAGAGTGGAAGCGGTTAAATCCAGTACCTTGGCAGGGTCGAACATTTTTGTCAGCCGGTCGGAGGAAAGATTGATTCCAAAGTAATTAAATTCCTGATTTATTGATGAAAGAATACCACTCAGACGATTTTCATATTTCCCAAGATGAGAGGTGAAGCTGCTGACAGAACTCCCGATAATGCCACTTAAACCGGAAATAATCAGCAGAATACCAAGCAATACAATAACTACGGAAAGAACATGTGGAACTTTCTTCTTGTCTAACCAATTAACCGGGTGCACGCCGATAATGCTTACAAAAACAGCAAGGAGCATAAGTGTGATAAATGATTCTGCTAACATCATTCCCGCAATAATAATGACAGTTGCAGCGGAAAATGTGGCCACGCGGTAAATCCGATCATTAATGAAAATATGTCTCTGCATGAGGCTTAGCGAATTGTTGGTCAAAGATAGGCAATGATTTCTTTGGAAAATAAAAATATAGATGTTATTATTGTGCTTTCTCTAATTGGTGTCTGTCCGTAATGTCAAAAGTCTGGAATAGAAAGTTCGTTAACAAGGCTTGCGAGTTTTGAGTATCAGGAGTTTACTTTTGTAAATGACTGGTATGAAAAACGAGTATAGCGAAGTCAGCGGACTTTATGAACAGACTCTAATTAGGCTAACTAAAAGGCTTCAGAATTTGCCTTACCGAGCCCACGTAACTTCCGCCAAACAAATTTACATGTACCAATAACGGATAAAGATTACAATAGTCCAGCCGTTTTTCCCAACCTGTTTCCAACGGGTAAATTTCGTTGTAAGCGTCATAAAACCGGCGATGAAATCCTCCGAAAAGTTGCGACATTCCCAAATCCATTTCACGATGGCCAAAGTATACTGCCGGGTCAATAAGCACGACTTCCCCATCCCGGTTTGTCATAAAATTCCCACTCCACAAATCACCATGCAGCAAAGCCGGCGGCTCTTTTGGAAAAAGCGTATCTATTCGACCAAAAAAATTCTTAAAGGATTTTATATCATTGGTGTTCAGTAGGTTATTATCAAAAGCCATGTGCATAAGCGGTTGCAGCCTCTCTTCCACAAAAAACGTTTCCCATGTATTATGAAAGGTATTGCTTTGCGGTAGCGAGCCGATGTAATTGTCGTGGTCGAGGCCAAAAGTGTCCGCACTGTGTCCATGAA
>CAYLSW010000214.1:0-3874 GCA_964386145.1 uncultured Lentimicrobiaceae bacterium
CATCATTTGTTCATTTCCAAAATACCAGTTATAATCATTAACAAAATTAGCAGTATCGGCTACGGAGCCGCCTCCCACTACGCGTACACCATATTTACAGTTAACAATCAGGTTATTATACGATTTTCCGCGTGCTCCTTTTTCGATGTTTACAGAACCACCTCTTCCGGATTTGTTTCTTCTCCACCCACTATTTATGATGGTGTTATTATAAGCATCGCAATCTGTCTGAGGGCTGAGTCCGCCCGAATTAGACCATTTAGGGCCATTTGTGGAGCTACTGTAAATCAGATTGTAGGCCATGTCTCCCAGAACGCCTGATTTTATATTCATGGCTTCTCCACCCGTCTCGCCGATAAAAGCAAAAGTATCATAAATCATAGACATTTTGCCTCCTGTGACTCTGACTGCATCATCGGTTATATCCTGAAACAGACTATGAAAGACAGCTATTTTTCCGTTTGTATTTCCATAAAGCAAAGCAAAACGGGGATCGCCCTGGGTCTGTCCCTGCTCCACAAATATTGAGTTGGCACCTGCCGGGGCACCGGCGTATTCAATGGTGGCATATTGTATGGACACTTCATTGCTGGTAGTGGCGCACTGTATTCCACCCCACATACCTTTGTAACGGTTGGCTAAGGTGCGCTGTCCCACGGGAATGGAAAAAAGTACCGGATTACTTTTGGTTCCTTTAACATACAGATTCCCTCTCACCTGTATTTCCGGAGCAGCAGCTGTTCCCAAGCTGTCGCCCGAAAATATCACCTGAACTCCTTCTTCAATTGTCAGGCTTTTTCCTACAGGAATAACCACGTCTTTGTTAATTGTTACTACTGAATTTTTAGTCCAGGTTCCTGAAACTTCACCCACGGGTTGTAATTTGGGAAAAGTTGGCGTAACATTCTTTTTTTTGCAGGCTGCAAAACCCAGCAAGGCAACTAATAAAAGCACCAGATTAATTTGTGAAATTCTTTTTCTCATAATAAATGCGTTTAATAATTAAAAAAATAAGTTTACTAAAATTTATATCGGATTCCGAGGCGGAAAGATCGCCCATAGTTATCTCTCCGGGTAAGGAAATAATCGCCAGGTGAACCTTGATACGGATAGGCAGCGTTTAGCTTGTCTAAAGGCTGTTTAATCACTACCTTGTTATACCTGTCCAACAGGTTTTTGATTTTTAGGTATATTTCAAAATGTTGTCCAATCTTCTTGTTGAAGACAAAATCAAGTTCCCAGTAAGGGGTTTGCCATTCGTCGTTGTTATAATAGTTGGATACCGTTTCAATTCTGTATCCCGTATAAACCATGGAAAGCTGTGCTTTTATACCGTTTTTTACACCCCTGTAAAGTAAAGATGCGTTACCAATATTGTCGGCCTGGCCTTGTAGAGGACGGGTTTGCTTAACCGTTTCCGTAACAAGTGAAGAGGACGGGTCTTGAGGATTTTCTCTCCTTATCAGAGATTTGCTTGTTGTTATAGAGCTGTGCGTGTAAGTATAATTAAGTGCAATTCCAAAGTTTCTAAAATATCTTGTGTAATCGATTTCCATGCCATAGTTGATCGCTGTTCCGAAATTGCTTGGGCGTCTCACAACGCTTTTCACACCCAAAGCAATACCGTTTTCCAATACGTATTCTATGGGGTCATAAATTATTTTATAAAAGACGCCCACAGTCAGGTAATTTTGTGTGTTGGAGTAATTTCCATAGCGTAAGTCGAAATTATTTGCACGGATAGGTTTTAAACCCGGATTCCCCAAATTAATGTAATCCTCTCCGGCATAAATGTAAGGGACAATCTCGAAATAGCCCGGAAGGATGAAAGAGTAAAACCAGGATGCTCTCAGGTTGCTGTGCTCGTTTATCTTATATTTCAAATGAAATCCGGGAAGTAAATGAAAATAGATATGATCAGCTTCGGGTTTTTCGCCTACGCGTGGAGCCAACAGAAGATAACCCTGATTGGCATGTGTGGCACGGGCGCCGGTTATCAGTTGCCATTTGTTGTACACGGCAGTAACCTGGAGATAGAAAGCTCCGGTATTTTCATGGGCATCATAGTTTAGTTCGTCGCGGGTAGTGCCTTGCGGGTTTCTAACATTCCAGGTGACATCGCTGAATTTCTCCCAGGTGCCGTATTTTACATTAGCATCATCCGGCTTCCAATTGTAACCATAAGCCTGTATAGCAGGGGCAGGATTATAACGATAGGTAACGATAAAGCTGCTCCGTGTCTTTTTCCTGTAAAACAATCCTGATTTTACGGTTACCGAGTAATTCTCTCCTGAAAAGGTGTGGGTGAAGTTTAGGTAACCCGACAGATCATTGTCGGAGTTATGTTCCCATCTTCTGTAGTTATCTCCATCCTCAGCAACAAGGATACTTTCTTTATTTTGTATAAGAGAATAGTTGCTTACACGAACAAATTCAGCATTGTCAGGCCGTTCCTGCCTGGCTTTGGAATAGGCTAAAATCCAGTCAACCTTTGTGTGGTTGTTGAGCTTATGAAGCCCTTTTAAAGTTACATTAAAGATTTGTTGTGTGGTTTTTCTGAAACGGTCATTGTATGTTTTTACATTGAGGTTGTTGGGATTAACCCCCCAAAGCCGGTAACTGATTTGACTTCGGAGCTGGTTGTTATTCAGGTATAAATAGGTGGTGAAAAGTTTAAAGTAATTGTTTTTGTTCAGATGAAAATCAGTCATAAAATAGATGCCCGAACGGTTGATATGATTGTAATAAAAACGGTCTGTCATTTTGGTTAACTCCGGCTTGCTGGTTCCGTCTCGCCGGATGGAAGGGTTAAATCTCAGCCCTTCTGTGCCTGAAAAATAATTGTTAAAAGATCCGGATAAAATAAGCCCTAACCGATCATTCAGGTAGCGGTTACCAATGGTCAGACTTGCCCTTATGTCAGGTGTAACACGGGTTGTCTGCATATTCATATTTTGCGTGGTAAAATCTGCCGATTTGGCAAAATAGTAAGGTCCTTTTAGTTCGAAAGGGCTGTATTTGTTTATGTATTTGGTTTGGGCATAATTAAAGGGGCGATTAGTAAATATCCCATGATAGCCTACCGAAAATTCACTTGTTATCAATAATTTGTCGGGAGCACTTTTCATAACCATATTAACAGCTCCACCTACCGCATCTCCCTCCATGGAAGGGGTCAGAGATTTATATACTTCGAGGCGGTCTAATAAATCGGAGGGGAAAATGTTCATGGAGATGTAACGGTTCTTATTGTTCGGGCTGGGTATCTTTATTCCATTAATCAGGGTGTAATTATAGCGTTTTGGCATCCCCCTGATGATGGCATAGGTTGCACCGGATCCTCCACCGCGTTTTTCGAGAGAGACACCCGAAACACGCTGCAAAACATCGGAAACCGTTATGTCTGATGAAAGTTGGATAGATTGCCCCGATATGGCATTAATGATGTTCTCGGCTCTTTTCTCCCGTGACCTCGCCTTAGCGATAGAACTTCCTTCCGCCTGACCTACGATTGATACCTGGCTTAGGTTTGCCGTATGTTCTGACAAAATGACTTTTACCTCTATTGTTTGGTTTTTGGTTTTAACGGAAACAGGAATTTCACGGGTTTTAAAACCTACATAAGAAATTTTAATCTGATAATTTTTATTGGGAACTTTATTAAAAGAAAAAGATCCATCCAGGCCTGTGGTTGTATATTGCCCGATACCTACCAAAGCAATGGTGGCACCAATCAGAGGCTCGTTGTTTCGATCGGTGACCTTCCCTTTTATTTTGGCTGCCTGAGCGCTTAAAAATGCTATTAACAGAAGAAATGTAAAAATTTGTTTCATTTATTTTTTTCTTAATTATGCAAAGGAAAATTATTGACTGG
>CAYLSW010000215.1:0-3859 GCA_964386145.1 uncultured Lentimicrobiaceae bacterium
CTGTTTTTTCTTTATCTGAGTGTTTACTTTTTGGGAAGGAGGAAATGGAAATGAAGCCTCCACCTTTTACTCCGTCAAAGAAAATCAGAAAGCAATACCGTAAGCGCCTGTTAGCTGTTATCCTTATTATTGCAGCAGCCAACTATCTCGGTTCGCTTTATTTTACCCGCCTTGACCTGACCACCGACAAACGGTTTACGCTGGCAGAAGTTTCAAAAAACGTATTGAAAAAACTGGATAGAAGGCTGACGTGTACAGTCTATCTAAAAGGTGATTTCCCTGCCGGCTTCAAACGACTTGCCTCGGAAACCCGCGAAATGTTGCAGGAGTTTCAGGCATACAATAAGAATGTCCGGTTCCGTTTTAAGAATCCGTCAGGTTCCTCAAATCCGAAAAAAAGAGAACGTTTCTACCAACAACTGGTGAACAGCGGATTAAGCCCAACGAATTTGCAGGTGAGAACAAAAAACGGACTGAAACAGCAAACTATTTTTCCCGGAGCCATCTTGCTCTACAATGGCCAGGAAATCCCGGTTTCACTGCTGAGCAACGAGCGAAATATTCCTCCTGATGAGGTACTGAACCATTCAATCGAAAATCTGGAATTCGTTTTTATCAATGCCATTCACAAATTGGAGCAGCAGAAAAAACCATCGTTGGCGTATCTTATCGGACAGGGTGAGCCGGAAGGCAAACGGATTGCCGACATTATGAACACCCTGCACGATAATTACGCGTTGAAGCTTGTGAGCATAGACACTTTGCCAAATCCTTTGCTGGAGAAAGAAAAAGCGGACAGCGTTGTCCCACGTTTTCAGGCATTGATTGTGGCTAAACCGCAAAGAACATTTACCGAAAGGGAAAAACTGATGCTGGACCAATACATTATGTACGGAGGTAAAGTGCTTTGGCTGATAGACCCCGTGCTGGCCAGTATGGATAGTATAAAGCGTTCGGAAACAACAGTTTCCATCGATTTGAATCTCGGATTGCAGGAGCAGCTTTTTACTTACGGGGTACGCCTGAACAAAGACCTCGTGCTTGATTTGAATGCGGTGCCTATTCCGGTACGGACAGGACAATCCGGAAATCAGCCACAAATACAGTTGTTGCCATGGTATTACTATTTGTTGATCACCCCGCGGTCGAACCAGCCTGTAGTACGTAACCTGAACAGTATCGAAATGAATTTTGCCAGCAGCATAGATACCCTGGCCATAAAAGGGGTGAAAAAAACCATTTTACTGCAAACATCGCCCTATTGTGGTGTGGAGAAAGTACCCGGCATTATCAGCCTGGCCATTCTTCGGCAAAAACCCTCTCCGTCATTTTTCCGCGGGCCTTCACGGAATGTGGCGGTGCTGCTAAGTGGAAAATTCACTTCTGATTTCAAAAACAGATTATTATCCGGACTGAAAGGTAAAGTCTTTCCTTTTCGGAAAAGCAGCGTGCCCACACAAATGATTATTGTCTCCGATGGCGATGTGCTTTTGAATCAGCTGAAAATCCCCGACGGCTATCCCTTACCGCTTGGCTACAACCAATTTACCCGACAAACTTATGGCAACAAAGAATTCATCCTGAATGCATTGAACTACCTCACCGATGGCCCCGGCCTGATTTCGTTGCGTACCCGTGAATTTAAACTGAGGCTGCTGGACAAAACAAAGATTAGCCGGCAACGGATACAGTGGCAACTGTTTAATGTGCTGATGCCGTTGGCGCTGATGTTGATTTTTGCTTTTGTTGTTATCGCTTTTCGCAGACGTAAATACGGGAGAAAGTAAGGGAAATGGTGACGAATGACGAATGATGAATGACGAATGACGAATGACCGCAGCTTATTTCCCTTTTAAGCCACCTATTTCCCCTCTTTTTTCAGTTTATTGGCGAGGTAGTGGTAGTATTTTGCTTTGGATTGGCTTTCGAGACGGGCGTATATGTTACCGAGGTATAGGGCATTTTCGGAGGTGGGCTGCAGGAAATAAAGTTTCCGGAAATAGGTTAATGACTTTTTAAAGTTAACAGTAACCACCTTAAATGCTTTTAGCAATTCTACATACTGGCGGCGGGTTTTGTTTTCGTTGTATGCTTTTATCTCCGCCTTGTAGCGATTTTCTGCCCGCCAGAAATACTTTTTAGCTTCCCAGTCAAGTGCGGTAATGTTTTTAGACTCAGATTTTAGAATTTCAACGGCAAGCTTATTGCAGGTTTCGGCGTTTTCCAATGCGGCATTAACTTTCAAAAGAGCAGCTTTGTTTTTTACATTATCTCTGTACGCTCGTGGTAATTTATCCCATAACTTTAGAGCGTCTTCCCAGTTTTCGCTTTCTACGTAAGTGGCAAAAAGCCTTTCCCGCATAGGGTTTATGTCTTTGCCGGCAGGATATCTCTTTACATATTTTTCGAGTGCGTCTATTTCCAGTGACAGGTTGTCAATTTTTCGGTACATTCTGGCAAGTTCCACAAAAGCCACAGGACTTACCGAAGCCGAATAGATAGCTTTCTGAAACAGAGCACGGGCTTCATCATTTTTTCCCAGTTTCAGGGCAGTCATTCCGGCTTTGGTATAAAACGGACATTGATTTTCTTTGTGCCGCCTTTCGTATTTGGCTATTGATTTATTCCAAAGGGCTAACGCTGCCTCGTAATGACCTTGGTTATAAGCAAGCTGTGCTTTGTCTTTGCGTCTGCCTTTCGCGGAAGTATTTAATGTGAACGTAGTAACAAAAATCATTACCAGCGCAATCCATTTCAATGCTTTCATGTAAATTCTGTTTTTTGAAGGGACAAAAATAGAATATAATTGGTTTTGGTTCATGATGGATAAAGTTTTTTAACAAATGAATAAAAAATAGTATGTATTAGAACTGTGTTTATTGCGTCCACGCATGCCACTGCCCCTAACGACCGTAGCCTTTTGACAGGTTTGTAAATTTCCTTAGGAAGGGGAGATGCCCGAGCTGGGATGAATGGGGAAGCCTATCGAAAAATTATTTAACTGTTAAAATGAGAGTTGTAAAAAAAGAAAAACTTATTTTTGCAAAAAATATTGTAACATGGATTTAAGCAAAATTTTGTCAATTGCCGGGAAACCCGGTTTGTACAAGCTGGCCGGAGAAGCAAAAAATAATCTCGTGGTTGAATCATTGACGGACGGGAAAAGAATGCCCGCCTTTGCTCATGAGCGGATTAGCTCGTTGCAGGAAATTAGTATTTACACGACTGACGAGGATTTGCCGCTGCACGATGCGCTGAAGATGATTTATGACATGACGGACGGACAAAAAGTGGAGAATCCGAAGAAGATGTCCTCGGCACAGCTTAAAGAGCTTTTCAGGAAGGCTATTCCTGATTACGATGAGGACAGCGTTTATGTGTCTGACATGAAAAAGGTTTTTACATGGTATAATACGCTGCTGGAGAAAAAATTACTCGACTTTAGCGAAGATGAAAAACCAGAGGAAAAAACAGAAGAAAAGCCGGTTGCTGACGAGCAGAAAGCCGATGCCGGTGATAAAGAATAAGTATGTTTTACAAAACCTTCATTAGGCCTTTGCTGTTTCGCCTTGACCCGGAGAAGGTTCATCATCTTGTGAGTAATTCCCTTCAATTTATTTTTGGAATACCCGGAATGGCAGTGCTGGTACGCAGGTTCATAGCGGTGAATGATGTGCAACTGAAGCGGGAAGTCTTCGGACTAAAATTTAAAAATCCGGTGGGAGTAGCTGCCGGTTTTGATAAAGATGCCCGTCTTTTTGATGCGTTGGGTAATCTTGGTTTTGGCTTTGTGGAGGTAGGAACGATAACCCCCAAAGGTCAGCCGGGAAATGAGAAACCACGGCTTTTCCGGTTGCCT
>CAYLSW010000216.1:0-3850 GCA_964386145.1 uncultured Lentimicrobiaceae bacterium
AATATTGAAGATTGCTCCCTTTTCGATTCTGCATATTATTTTAATGCTCTGCCAATACGTGAATACACAATATGTTTTGGTGACAGCCGAACCCTTAAAATAAATAATTCAAATCTTTTCAATACAACGTTTGAACTCACTGGTTTTTACGGAGCGCAGCGGAGTAAAAATCCAGTGCAGTGATTTGTTATACATTTGTTTGTGCGTGTTATTTATTGTTCTTCACCAGCTTTTAATAATTCATTTAAAATTTCTTCCGACCAATTAGTTTCACTGCCTCTTTTCTTTCTTACATCAATAATTAATTTGATATTATTTGCAGTTGTTTTGGGTTCCCATTTTTCTCTTATTGAAGCAAGAGCATTTTCCAATGAGTCCATTGCTTTGTCCTGATTATTAGACAAAATATTAAGTTCTAATAAGGTAGCATAATCCCAATAATCGGGATGTTTTGAAGATATTCTTCTTTCTACAGAATATAGAACAACAGGCAATAACTGAGATTGGCGTTTGTCTATTGGGTCAGTCATTTCCATAAGAGTTACAGCATTGATACCAGGATAGGCATCTCGCCAGTCTGCCTGAAAGCCCTCAAGATAACATTCAATTGATTTTTTTAAAAACCCTCTGGCTTTTATAGTTTCTTTATTTTTCTCATACTTCTGCCACAAATCTTTATAAACACGACCAAGTATTCCATTTGTTTCACTACTTGTTCCATATTTTTCAATAACATCCTTAAGAATTACCTCTGCTTTTTCATGATTTTCTATGCGATTGTATGCAAAACCCAATTGTTCTTTAACTAAAACTACTTCGGCTAAAATTGGAGACATTTTGTTGACTAAATTTATCATTGCATTCCAGTCTTCTACCGAACGATACGAAAGAAATAAATCGATAATAACAGCCGGGTCAACATCAATTAGATTACCTAACTCTGTTTCAATATCATAAATTGCTTCCTTACCATCACTGCGTGCCTTTTCTAATTTATCTTTAAATAAATTGGAATAATCCATCGAATCCCTAAAAGTATCTGTTTTTAACCTATCAATTTCCATTCTTGGCATATTTGTTATTAATTGATACACAGGACTATCGTCAGATGGTGTTCTACAATCGTTTAATCGATTTTCAATAAGTGCTATTGAATTATCAATGTCGATGGGTAAACCATTAGAATCAATTTGATATGGTAAACCGTTCAATGGAGCAACATCGAAGGGCAAACGCATACCTTTTACAAAAGTTAAAATCGTGCTATGAGGCCTAATACCATGCCGGATACCTAATTCATAAAACACATTTGCATTTGCAGTTGTCAAATCAGCTATTGCGTAATCGCATAACATCAAACGTTCAAACATTGGCTTATGAATTATACCACCAATAATTTCTTCATCTGCTCTTATTGGCTTTAAATTAGCTTTGATGACAGCTGGTTTTATTATTTTGTTATAAATTTCATCAAACTCAACGGTTTTGCCACTTTCGTCAGTTTTTGTGCCAAAAGGCATTAGTATAAAACAGAAAGGTTTCATATGGTTGCTAATTCCTGTAGGCGTTCTTCGCTCCATGTATACAGAAAAATTCCATTATCCTCTAAGGCTTTTGGTTTTTTACCATCTGTCTCCTTTAACCGAATTGCATAAACTGGTTTTTTATTAGCAATAGTCATTTCTATCTCTTCCGTTACCCACTTACTCTTATGTGTCTTTTCTCCAACAAAAACAATTGTCCGTGATGTACCAGTCATTGCTTTAGTTATTGCTTGTCTAATTACAGAATTATCTTCAGTATCCCATCTTTTAAGAAGGTCTTTTACTCTAAAATTCAAATTTGTATATTTTGGATTTACTGCTCGTCCCTTTATTGTAAGGACAACTCCTCTGTCTGCTTCTGTAAAACTGAAAAACACTACGTTTGCCATAATAATCTCCTTTTCGATAATTGTTTAATTCTTAATTGCTATCCATTAGATTGTACATCCTTTATGTATAACGACCAAGCTGTGCGGCGTGAACGAAGCGCAGCGTAGTGAACGTCCGAACGAGCGCCTTGTTAGGCGTGAACCTATTCATTAAGATTACTTTCGATACCTTGTATAAGATTTGGCAGTATATTAGCTAGTTTAATACGGCCATCTATTTCTATTTTGTACTGCGGCATTTTTCCTTCGTCAAAGTAACCACCTAGTGGCTTAATCTCTGGATCTGAAAATGACTCATTCAGGGCTATTGTCATTAAAGTAACGTGGCTAAATTTATGATAAAAGGTTTCGGACTCCTGAATGGTTCCCACAGCGTCTATATTAATATTAAGCGCTTCACTATTTCTCAAGACATCTCTTATTGCCTTAGAGGTTGAATACCTATCATTAGAAAAGTTTTCTAAAAAACCAAGATTAGGTTTTGATGCGAGTATCCCCATAGCTATCGCTTCCAAGGCTTGCCGCATTGTATTACCCGAAGGAATTAAATTTCCTGCTAGAAATAGTTCCATAGCTACAGCGCAATGATTGGTACAGCAATATATAAGATTCGATATTTTTGCTCCGTTTTCATCTTCACCAATCTTTGAATTAAACTCTTCCCATTGCTCGAATGCAGCAATCATTGAGGCTGTAAATTGCTCGACCTCGTCGCCAAATTTAGATGTGAAGATATTTCTTGCCGTGTCATCTTCACCCAATATGACTTGTCGTATTATATTCTCAAAATTCTGGCTCATAATTCAGATGACGCCTAACGCTAGCATCAGCGGCAGCAAAAAGCAGAGTGTAGCGTAGCGAAACGCCACTTTTAACTGTCCGCTGGATGCTTTTGTTAGCTTTTTTCATGCACCGCTTAATGCGTATAAATTGTTCTTGAACTCTTTTATTTTGGCATCTATAGCCTTTCCTGTGTCTATTATAGATGATGGTGGACTTGTTATTTCTAAAAGTTCTAGTCTTGATTTAATAGCCATTCTTCCATAAAAGAACCTCCATCTTTGAGCATTTATTTGTGACGCAAACCATACAAGTTCATTAAAACTCATTTTGAATTTTGGAATAAGGACTCTTACGGCACTGCCACCATTACCCCTTGCCATAAAAGCCCACGGCTGAACATAAGCCTGCCCGAACGCAGTTACGGTAATACCTCCCTCATCAAAAATTTCGTTATGCTCTGAATCTACTAATCTTATTATGCTATTCGATGTATCGCCACTCGAAATATAGGGTGTATCACCCTCGCGATAATTTTTTTCCCCACTTGATTTACCATTTTTTACTTCAAAAAATTCTTTTACTTGCAATGTTACACCGAGTTCAAAAGAATCTAAATCTTCCCAGGCTTTAGTGAAGTCAGTTAGAACAGCATCAGCTAGTTCAGGTAATGCTGTAACAGCACGGTACAGTGATAACCTGACATTATTTTCATATTTATTTAATGCTTCTTCGGTTTCAACTGGCTGTGCCAACCATTGCTGTGGACTCCATTCGTTACCGTCTAGTATGCTGGACGAACTAATTGTGATTGCGTTGTCACTATTTACGGGTTCTTCCATCATAAACTTCCTGAACAATGAAACGGTATGTGGTAGTTGACTTCCTTCAATTTCAACTCTTTTTCCTTTTAGTTTTTCAAAACCATCATTCCATACCCTTGACATAAATACAGACTGATTATTTGGGTGAGGAATATGTGCTCTAGCCAGAAGAATAGAAGTTGGTGCTGCTGTTGGATAAAACAAATCTTCAGGAAGGCTAATCATTCCTAAAACGGTATGGTTTCTTGTAAATTCCTTTCTCCACGCTTTATTGTCGCCATCAGCAAAAATTCCAGCTTTAACTACAACTGCT
>CAYLSW010000217.1:0-3848 GCA_964386145.1 uncultured Lentimicrobiaceae bacterium
TTCCGCAACAATTTTATGCTTTTGTACAAAAATCTACCACAAAACAGATTATGGAAAGTACTGATTATACGTCTGTTACTGGATGGATTAGCTGGAATAAGATTTTTATTACAAGGGCATTTCCTGGATATTATCGCTATCGTGAAAGCCCATTTTTATTTTTACGGACATCTCGGCATACTGAAGCAAAAAAGAATACGACTAAAACAAAAGCAGGTTTCATGCATCTATCACGGCAGCCTGATTTTCGCTCATTTTTTTAAAGGAATAAAGACTTTCAGCAGCCTGAAAGCTGAAAAGTTTTCTTAACTGGCAATCAAAATACGCAATACTTTTTCCTGCTCAACTGTATGATTTACTTTTTAGAAACCGACTTCTGTTTTTTCATTATTTCATATGTAATGAAGCCATAGATATCGGCTTTTTCACGAATAGTTAAATTGCGGGAATACGGGTTGGTATGACCGGATTTTTTTCTGGTTTTCAGTAAGATGATATTCTTTTGAGCATATCTGCTTTGCAGGGCTGCTACAAACTTATAAGAATGAAACGGTGGAACCCGATCATCATTTTCGGCAGTCAATACCAGCATGGCCGGATAATTCACTGTATCTTTAATGTTCTGATAGGGAGAATAACGTAATAAGTTTTTAAAACTGTTAGAATCTCTAACCGTACCATATTGATATGTAAGCCAGTGCCCTACGGTAAATTTCTCAAACCTGAGCATATCCAACGGAGCCGCCTCAGGGACGACCACTTGAAACAGATGGGGTCTTTGGATGGCCGCTACTGCAACCACAAGCCCCCCGTTTGAGGCGCCGGTAGCCCCCAATTCGGCACTACTTGTATAGCCTTCTTTTATTAAGTATTCTGCCGCTGCTATAAAGTCATCAAAAGATTTTTGTATATTTTTTCCTCTTCCTGCTTTAGCCCACTTTACACCTTTATCGCCACCGCCACGAATATTGGCAAAAGCAAAAATGCCACCATGATGAACAAAGTTAACAATCCCCGGATCAAATGAAGGACTCGAAATGATCCCAAAACCTCCATAAGCTTTTAGTATTGTCGGGTTCTTCCCGTCTTTCCGCATCCCTTTTTCATATACCAAAATCATCGGCACCATAACACTGTCTTTTGAAGGATATTCAACTTCTTTATACACAATTTTTTTGAAGTTGAAGGAGACTTCTGTTCGTTTGGTAAGCTCTTTTTTAAATGTGTAAATGTTGAACCGGTAAACGACAGGTGGAATGGTGTAAGAGGTAAAATAAAAAAGCAGCTCTCTGCCTGTATATCTCCCGTAAAATCCACCTAGGGAAGTGGCTATGGGGAACTGCATATTGTGGAGAACCTTACCGGAATAATCATAAATTGTAAGAATGGGACGTTGGTCGGACTGATAGACTGCTACGATTCTGTCGGCGAAAGGGATAACATCTAACAGGAGCGCCTCCGAATATGCCGGGGCAATGGCCAGCAACTTGTATGGGTGGACAGGGTCTATTTCAACAATACTGCCATTGTTGGAATGGAACCATGATTTGGCAATAAATTTTCCTTCATGCGAATCAATAATATTAAGGTTATCGGGAATATGAGTTATCAGGGGCGTTATGTGAGGATGCTCAACCTTAAAATCAACATAATAAAAACTGACTTTACCGGTTGTCCGGCTCATCTCCTTTATTACCAAAAAGCGCTCATTGGAAGTGGTAAAATAACTAAACTCAGAGGCAGGATTCGGCCTTTGAAAAATAAGTTTGTCCTCTTTTTGGTTGGTTCCAACGGTATGGTAATAAACTTTCTCACCATAGGTAATTCCAAATTTTCCATGCTGTGACAAAGTAGAGTAAAAGAAACCATGTCCCTTCCAGGCAATGTTTGAGAACTTCAGCCCTGTCAGGTGGTCGCTTTTTTCCTCTCCGGTTACCAAATCCACTACCCCTGCCTCAGCCCAATCGCTTCCGTTTCGGCTATACTGGTAAGCCAGTAATTTTGAATCTTTAGAAACAGAATAGCCCTTGAGCATAATCTTATCTTTTATTGAAATATAGTTAGGGTCAACGAGAAGTTTTGATCTTACTTCGGGTGAAGTTTTATAAAACAGGGCGGGGACACCGGTGTTATCGTAATAGGCATAAGTAAAATAGTAATCCCCCATTTTAACCGGTGTATCGTATTTAACATGTCCATAATGGCTGATGCTATTGTAGGAATTGGTTCTGAAAGATGCCCTTATCAACAATCTCCTGGACATCTTATTTTCCTGTTTCACCCATTTCATGGTTTCCGGACTGTTAACATCCTCTAACCACCGGTACGGATCCCGGATGATGTATTTGTTGAAAAACGTATCCACTACAACTTTTTGTCTGGTAAAAATACGTTGGTAATTCTGTGCTGAGGTAGTTGTTCCGATAAATACCAGAACCACGACCAAAAGAACTTTGTTCATAAAATAAATTTTTAAAAGGTTTTGCTGTTGATGGAGTTGTTGGTACTCTTTGAATGATTTACTGAATTTTAAGATTTAGAATATCATTTCTGCAAAATATTTCAGCGCCAGCCGGTATGAATCCATTCCAAAGCCGATGATGGATCCTTTGCAGTAAGGGGCGATGTAAGACACATGCCGGAAATCTTCGCGTGAAAAAATATTACTGATGTGTACTTCGATTACCGGAAGGTCAATGGCTTTTATGGCATCACCCAGCGCAATGGAAGTGTGGGTATACGCTCCGGCATTCAGGATAACACCATCCTTTTCCTGTGCCGCTTCATGCAGACTGTTAATGAGTTCTCCCTCCACATTCGATTGAAAATAATCTATTTCCAGCCCGGGAAACTCCTGTCCGAAAGCCTTAAGTTGTTTTTCAAAAGTCCGGTCTCCGTAAATGCCGGGTTCGCGCGTTCCCAGCAGGTTCAGGTTGGGACCGTTGATAATGCGTATCTTTCGGTTTGCCATATCTTCTTTCTTTATACTTTTACAAAAATATACTAATTCTCAATAGGTTCGCAAAGCAAAAGTATTTAGAAATAGTTATGCCGATAGGAACGAACCTTATTAATTTGCAATGCTTCCGTATCGGCATAGACAAAGCAGCTGATTTATGAAGTTATCAGACGGTTTTTTTCAGGCAGTGTGCGATTATCGCTATTTGCTGGAGTGCGATTATCCGCAAAAATCCATACTCAAACTGGTAGGCGACCGGTACGCTTTGCCTTCGCACGAAAGAGTTATGCTCTATCGCGGGCTTGCCAAAAAACAGCAGGTTAAGACGCGGCAGAAAAAACTTACACAGAAAATTCCGGCACACGCCGAAGTGACGCTTGATGCTTTTAATGTCTGCCGGACGGTGGGGAGCTACCTGAATGGAAATTCTGTTTTTGTGGGCATGGATGGCTACCTGCGGGATGTGTCGGAACTACATCGTAAAAAGCTGAAATGGGAGGTGCTGGAGAGGTCCATGAGGTCTATTTTGGAATTTCTTCGCGAAAAGGATGCTTCCCACGTTCATTTTTATTTTGATACGCCCATCAGCCACAGCGGAGAAATGTGCAAAATGACCCGACAAAAAATGCGGGAACTGAACATAGTGGGGGAGGCGGAGACCGTTTTTTCTCCCGACCATGAACTGATAACCGCTGAAAAAGGCTTTATCTGTACTGCCGATTCCAACATTATTGAAAATACCAAAGTGAAAGTGTTCGATTTAGCGCATCAGTTACTACTGAATAAGTTCTCAGCCCAAGTCTTTTCTTTCCGGGAATATCTTGCGAATAAAAAATGCTCTAAACTGTTTTAGGGTTTGTTTTGGGCTTCATTTTGAATACCAAAGTTA
>CAYLSW010000218.1:0-3826 GCA_964386145.1 uncultured Lentimicrobiaceae bacterium
TAAAAAAACGATAAGAAGCAGTAAAATGCTCGTGTTTGATAAATATTTTTTCATGATTATAAGTGATTTAAATATTGTTAATTAATCCTATCTCGAAATAATAAAAGGTTTTATAGCCGCTTTATGCTTAGCACTAACTTTCACCCAATAGACTCCTGGTTTTAAATATAGAATATTAAACAGGACTTTCAGCTGGCCATCGCTTCCGGTATGAGCAACGGTTTTATTGAGTAATACACCTAATGTAGAATAAATTGAAACTAAAAACTCTTTATTGGGACTATTCGTAAAATTTATATGAACCGCATCCTTTGCCGGGTTTGGATATACAGTTAGCAGATTTGTTGAACTTTGTTGTTTGATAATTGATGAAAGCTCAGAGTTATAAATTTCTTTCACTTTTTCGTATGAAATGCCATAATTATAAATACGGAGTTTATCCATTGTTCCATTGAAATTAAAGCCAAGCTGATCAGGTAATGATTGTCCTAACACAAGATTATAGGTTGTTTTATTAATTAGCCCGCCAAAAGGTTTATATCCATCCAATTTTCCATCAACAAAAACAAGGCAATCCGTTCCGTTGTACAAACCGACAACATGGTACCATTGGTTCGTTTCCAGCTTTGTTTTCGAATCAACATCAATAATACCACTACTACTGTTAATTGTAAAGCGAATGTGTTCGTCAGTGAGTGATATTTTCCAGCGCGTTATCCAATTACCGTGGGAAACAAGATACGATTCATGTTCAAAATATTGAGATATCTTTAACCAAAAGCTGACAGTCAATCCCTTCTGAAAATTTAGGACATTATTATTAGGTACGACAACTTTGCTTGTAGAAGTATTGAATTTGATGGCATTTTTTTCAACGCCATACATATCGTCTACATAAATAGAGTTTGTTACCACCCCATTATTTCCATTGTTAGTCAGGTCATCTGCGTTGCTACTAAATTCATAATAGGCTATTAGCTTACCTGTTTGCCCCTTATCCGGGTCTCTTACAAGAATCAAAAGGCTGTCGGTAGTTGAGGCTTTCCCATCAGTAACCGTACAAATAATATAAGCATTTGTCGTTTTTCCGGGAGCCACAAAAGTGATCTTTTTGCCTGTTCCTTCGATTTGTCCTACGGTTGCTCTCCATGCATACGTCATCTCATCGCCGTTTGGGTCGGAAGCAACACATGTCACTGAGGTAGAACTGTAAGGTGGAAGAATTCGGCTTTCAGCTTCAATTTTTTCAATAACCGGAGGATAATTAATTGTTTTTACAACACTGATGGTAAGGCTATCCGAATCTGTCAGGCCACCTTCATCCGTTACTTTACAGTTCACTTTTACAAAACCGGTATCGGCAGGTGCCTTCCAAACAAGCGAATCATTTCCTTTATATGAGATACCGCCTACTGTCCACTTATATTGAAGATTCTTGCTTTCCCTGTCTTGAGCCGTACAATAAAAAGTAGTTGATTTATTTACAGCAACGACAGAGTCTTTGTCTGCCAAAGCAATGATTCTTGGTGGATAATTTGATACTTTCTGCCCGGTGTTGTAATCAATTATCACTCCGTTCACACTTGCCTGGTTTAAATAAAAATCAATCTTGCTATTTGCAGGAATTATCACAGCCATCACCGAAGATTTGGCAGACACTTCAAAACGAACAAGGCCTGTTGCATTTTTAAGGATCACATGGTTAGAAATAGCATCGTAAATATCAAAGAACGAATCATTTAAACGAATTTCTACCTGTTTGTTTTCAGCATATGGGTTATAGTAAAGGTAAGTGGGGTAAGCATTATTATGGTAATAATCGGTGGCCAGGAGGTTGAGCTGAAGAATACCTTTAACATTTGTTTTTTTTATAATTCCCCCGAGTATTCCCACATGTGAAGATCCGTAAAGTCCAAGATTTGTATGTGCCCAACCGCCCTTCATGGCATCGCCTGTTCCGTAAGGACCGGTATTTTTTTGGCGAAGAGCCTCATAGGCGATGACAGAATTCGTGTCATACTCATTGTCCCATTTTTTGTTGTCTTGCATACTTTCCGGCAAGAATTTAGAATAATAAAATCGTGAGGCGTTAGCAACATTAAGTACCCATTTTGCAATGGCAGTAGCAAAGCGATCATCATACCTTACCGCCGGCACCAACGCGCCCACTTGTTCCAGGCTGTTCATATTGAATACGTAATCAGGGGCTGAGGTATTTACTTCTCCTATAAGCCCATCCATATCTTTTCCGCCCCAATTTCCTGTAATCACACCCCATCCGCGCAAATTACCCCTGTTGAAACACCAATTCATCATTTTTTCAATGTTGTAGTCCGTTCCTTGTTCAGCATTCATACGGGCGGCAATATAAACACCGTAGGGTAATTGAATTTCATAAGAAGGATTTTCTTTCCGGTCGTTCAGGAATCCAAGGGAAAGTTCAGCACCAATAAGATACTTTTTATTATGGGTAATTTTATAAGCCTGATACAATATCCAGCCAATAGCACCTGCCGCTTCCGGTTCTTTAACCCCTGTTTTTAGAGGAGTCATGGAAGAGAGTTTAAAAGCACGGTAATTCATATACGGTAATTTCCATGGGGTTGTGCTTCCCCCCATGGCTTCAACAGCTTCCAGCCATCGGTTGGCTAGGGTGGTAACCTGATGATCAAAATCTCCGGTATGCGGATAAAAATAATTCAGCTGGTAAAAAAAAATATTGGGCATGGTTTCGTACCACCAGTCATGGCCTGAGGAAGCTACAGGATTGTTGAGGTAAACATCTTCGGTGGGCTTCCGGTTAAAATATTCCTCACACAGCAACGGCCAATTGTAACCATACTGGTCAGACTTATCAATACCCACAAGTGTTGCTCCCACTACTGCCGGAATTACATTAATGGCTTCTTTGCCAGGGAGACTGTTGGTTCCCACGTATGACTGGATAGCGAGGCCGGGATGGCTGGGATAGTTTGTTGTGTTACCGAACACGGTAGCTAATGGCAAATATTGTCCCGTAGCATTCAGGTTAAATATCAGTTTGTCATATTGTGTGGCAACTTGTTTCCAATTTCGCATTTCATAGGGCTGAGGCATATCGGGCATCATATTGACACGGGAAATAGAAATTTGTTGAGCAAACGACAAATTAAAAATGAGTGTACATACAAGAACTAACAATTGTCTCATGGATGTGATTTTGTTGTTTCAAATTTACTGATAACAGTCTGGAAAAATAATTGGTTCATCAAAAATAAAAATTGGCCGGTTAATAATTAAAATAGTCAGGTTTTATAATCAATACTCCGGTAATAATTTTATTAACCTGATTTTCAATCAGTTGTAGATGTTTCATAATAAGTGCAACTTATTGTGAAACAAGTATTTGCGTCTTGGCGAGAACGAAAAATTACCGAACTATTGATAATAGTTTCTATCCAATTTGATAACTTCCCGATAAGGTTCGATGCGCAGAATACAAACAGATACTTTTATCTTTAATAAAAAGGTGCTACTGTTTTGAGGATTTATATGAATCAACACCTGTTCTGAAAAGAAAGAGAAAAAAAGCCTCTGCTAAAAGCAGAGGCTTTTCAAAAACAAGTTACACGTTACTAATTGGTAATAGCATTGTCTTTTTCATAAGCGTATAGCGCCTGAACCTGTGCACCGGTTAATGCAACATTATAAAGGCGAACATCATCAATATCTCCTTTAAAATAGCCGCCCCAGTTTACGTAATACGGGCTTTTATCCGATGTACTATAAGTGCCTGTTGGAAGGTCGGAACCGATTGACAAAGGAACGTTATCAACAGTTACAGGCG
>CAYLSW010000219.1:0-3818 GCA_964386145.1 uncultured Lentimicrobiaceae bacterium
GTTTCCTGAACTTTTAATGATGAACGAATGAAAACAGGAATGCCTGTTGGAAGGAAGTTTCATGCCGTACTTTTGGTCATCTCTAACGAAACTCCGGGAAAGTCCGCCTTGCGGACGAATCATTATTTCTGTTTATGAATTTATTCACAGGCCAATTTGTCTTGTTTCGATATTCCTCGTGTCAAAACCGGTAGCTGAGTCCCATCCGAAATGTAGTGCTCCAACCTTTATTGGTATTATATTCAGTAATTTCTTTTTTCTGGTCATTTTCGTAAACCGTTTTAAAAGTAAGGAATTCGGGTATAAGAAAGTGATATGAAAAATGGAGCGAAAAACACATGTTCCAAAAATTTATTCCGGTATTAATGCCTATGTTTGGAGCAATAAAAAAATATTTTTTTGGGGAAACCTGATAAACAGCTCCCGTAATCCAATCAGAACCGCTTGCCACATCATGGGCAAGAAAATTCAGGTCAATTCCGGCTGTATATCCCAAAAAAATTCGGGTTATTCTTCTTTTGCCAAGCAGATTGCCGTTAATATCTATGGGTACACTGATTGATTTCAGACTATTGGGTTCCCCCGTATAATAAAACAGATGGTTAAAATAGATACCGCTTTCCAGACTCAACGAGGATGGTTTTTTCAAAAATCGTTCATAATAAAGACCGGACGAACTCCCCAGAGCGTCTCCAATAAATGAATTATAAGCGTTGCCCGGTAAATTATATTTCGGAACCCCAATATTGTTAAATGCTATAAAATCCAATCCTATGTTATTATTGTATTTTTTCTGGGCACTGACCATCTGTGCCAGAAATAAGAAAAGAATTAAAATACCTGTTTTTTTCATTATTTTATTTTTTATTTATTGATGGGGAAAATAATTTTCTTGAAAAATGTTCGGTAGGTCAAAACCGAAAACCTATACCTGCCCGAATAGTAATCCCCCAGTTGTTATTCGTATTGTATTCCGCAATTTCTTTCCCTTCATCATCCTTATAAACCGTTTTATAGGTAACGAATTCGGGAACAAAGAAATTAAACAACCCCTGAACCGACAGACAAATCCTGTGCAAATTAATACCGGCGTTGAGGCCGGCATGGGGTTCTATGTAAAAATGTTTTTTCAATGAAACATCAAAGGAAACGACCTTGCCATCATAAGGATAAAATACACCCCCTGTAACAACAGCAGCCATTATGTTGAAGCTAAACAAATAAAAAGATGAGGATAAGTGAGTGAAAACGGTCTGCCTTATTTAGGCATTGACCTCCCGCTTCTGACTTCTAAATCCTCTCTTTCGAGTTCTTCAAGATATTGTATAGAAATTCCCTTGCCCTGAAAAGCTGGGCTTTTACCGTTCCGAGGGGCAGGCTCAATTCTTTCGTGATTTCCTCGTAGCTGTATTCTTTAAAATAGCGAAGCTCAATGAGTTTTTTGTAATGTGGTTTCAGTTTTTCCACCACTTGATGCATCAGCTCAATTTTCTGAGAACGGATAAACTGTTCTTCCGGGTCAGGATTGCCAGTGGGGATACGTGTGGGTTGGTCGTTTTCGGTTTGTCCCGGCAGTCCGCTTACGGCACGAGTGGTCTTGTTTCGGGTACGCATAAAATCAATGCAGTTGTTGGTGGCAATTTTAAACAGCCAGGTACTAAAAGCATAGTCGGGCGTATACTGGTGGAGGCTTTTGAAAGCTTTTCCGAAAGCTTCGATGGTAAGGTCTTCGGCATCGTGCGGATTTTGTGTCATTTTCAGCATCATAAAATACAAGCCATCATAATAGTGATAAAGCAATCGGGCATAGGCATTCTGGTCACCTTTGTCCAATGCCTTGCGGATGAGGTTGTAGTCTCTCCTCCCTTTTTCCGTAAGGTTTGCATTTATTTCCATCGGGTTGTTTTAGTAAAAAATCCTAAAAATCCCATAATTAACATAAGAAGCATATGGACGGGTTCCCACAAAAGCGAAAATAATAATAATTGTTTTTCCTGTAACCTGCCCAGTACTTTTTTATTAATGATAACTCGGTAGACAAGACGAAGTGTAACCGAACCCAACGCCACGTAAAGCAGCACCGGTTTTGCGGTTATGGAGAGGAGAATAATCAGACTCAGATAATAAATTCCGAGACTCAGGTTATACGTTCCCAAAAGGAATACGTATTTGGGCTTGTATTTTTTCCCGGTGGTCAGGTGTCGGCGTTTTTGGCGGATCCATTCGCTAAAATGGTGCTTCGGCTCGGAATAAACAAAAGCTTCAGGCGAAAGTTCCACACGGGTATTTTCTTTCCGGGCTACCTCGTTGATAAACAGGTCGTCATCGCCTGAAACTATCGAATAATGTGCAATGAAACCTTTGTTTTTTAAAAATAGTGATTTCCGGTAGGAGAGGTTGCGTCCGACTCCCATATAAGGCCTCCCAGTCAGGGCAAAAGAGAGGTATTGCAGTGCTACTAAAAAAGTGTCGTAACGAATCAGCCGGTTCAGAAACCCTTTTTCTTTGGTATAGGGGCCATAACCCAGCACTACCTCTGTCCTGTCGTTGTAGTTTGACGCCATCCGGCTGATCCAGTAAGGCGAGACAGGTTTGCAGTCGGCATCGGTGAGGAGCAGTATTTCATGTGCCGCCGATTTTATTCCGATGGAAAGTGGAAACTTTTTGCCGTGGAAAAAGTTCAGATCACGTTCGATGGTCACTATCTTCAACTGCGGGTAGCTGTTTTGAAGTTCTCTCAAATAATCAGCTGTTTCGTCATCCGATGCGTGATTTACTACCACCACTTCAAAATCGGGATATTTTTGTTGGAGGATAGCCGGCAGGTTTTTTTTGAGATGATGATACTCGTTGCGGGCAGCCATTACCACCGAAACAGGAGGCTGCTCTGTAGTTGCAGGTGGCTGTTTACGCAAAAAAGCCAGTTTTGAAAACAGTAGCTGATAATAGGCCAACTGGGTCAGCAGGCTCACGAGAAGCAGTACCGCCAATGTTATTTCAACAGGAGTAAATTGGATCATTAGCAGGAATGATTATAATGTCGCAAAGATATTTAAATTCTTCGGGTTCTAAGGTTAACTTTCGAGCTTCTGTTTCCAAAACAGGAAAAGTTGGGCTTGTTTTGGATATTTGGGAGTATGTTTTGGTGATAACGGAATGGTGATATTTATTTACCGGTGGTAATTCAAAAAATGTGTATATTTGTAGTTGAACTATAAATTTACACACTTTGGTCAATTGTAGAAATCCCATGTGGCTGATCTTGTTTATGAACTGCAATACCATAACATTTCCTTCCGTTATAAAATCAGAATAACCCCTATCTTTGCCGAAATTTTGGAAGATTTTATGCAGTTTGAGTTACAGAAAACCGATGACAAAACATCAGCACGGGCAGGCGAGATAACCACCGGACACGGGAAAATCCAAACGCCGATTTTTATGCCTGTGGGCACGGCGGGCACAGTAAAAGGCGTGCATATTCGCGATGTAAAAGAGGATGTGAAAGCGCAGATTATTCTGGGAAATACCTATCATTTATATTTACGTCCGGGTACAAAAATTATTGAACAGGCCGGGGGTCTGCATCACTTCAACGGATGGGACGGCGCCATCCTCACCGACAGTGGCGGATATCAGGTGTATTCACTTTCGGGAACACGAAAGCTGGATGAAGAAGGCGTCCTTTTCCGCTCGCATATTGATGGCTCGAAACATCAGTTTACGCCTGAGAATGTGATTGATACACAACGCAGTCTCGGCTCCGACATTATGATGGCTTTTGACGAGTGTACACCTTATCCCTGCGATTACGATTA
>CAYLSW010000220.1:0-3818 GCA_964386145.1 uncultured Lentimicrobiaceae bacterium
AAATTGATTTTTTTGGAAAATGAGAAAGAAAGAAAAAATAAAACTCCTTTTTATCGTGCTGCTGGGACTTCTTTCGGCCGGAGCTTCCGCGCAGAGTGCCAGGACGCTCATACGAAAGGGTAATAAGCTGTATGAGCAGAAGAAATTCTCCGAGGCCGAGGTGCAATACCGTAAAGCACAGGCTAAAAATCCAAAATACGAAAAGAGCACTTTTAACCTTGGCGATGCTGTTTATCAGGAGAAAAATTATAAAGGGGCAGAGAACTTTTTTAAAAACCTGGCTCTTAAGACCAAAACTACTGAATATAAAGCCAATGCGTGGTATAATCTGGGGAATACTTTCATGCAGCAAAAACAGTATGAGAAAAGTATCAGTTCTTATATACAGTCTTTAAAACATCAGCCTGCGGATATGGATGCCAAGTATAATCTGGTATATGCCCGTAAAATGTTGAAAAAGCAAAAACAACAAAAAAAGAAACAAAAGCAGAATAAAAAGAATAAAAAGAACAAGAATCAGAATAAGAAGAACCAAAATAAGAAGAAAAATCAAAATAAGAATAAACAGAAACCTCAGAATAAGCAGGGAAATCAAAAGAAGAACAGCCAGAAAAAACAACAGCAAATTTCGCCACAGGAAGCTCAGCGAATTTTGAATGCTTTGAAAAATAATGAGAAGAATACACTTAAAAAGCTTGAAAGAGCCAAAGCAAAAGCAAAAGCTGCAAAAGCAAAACCAAATGTTATAAATTGGTAAAGGAGGAACAACAAGGCTTATTTCGGTGCAATCTTTAATAGAAAACCACAATTGAAATAATCCTTATTTTTGAATAAAATTTATGGCTCGGATGAAAAAGAGGGATTTTTATATCGTTTTTCTGTTGTTGTTTACCGTACAGGGTGTTTGGGCCGGTAATGAGGTTACTTTCACCGCAAGGGCAAGGCAGCAGGTGTTGGTTGGCCAGCAGTTTCAGATCGTGTATGAGTTGAATGCTAACGGAAGGAATTTCACCCCTCCTGCCGATTTTGGCGGCCTGGAAGTTTTATCCGGCCCTAATACTTCGAGCAGCTCCAGCATCCAGTTTATCAATGGAAAAATGAGCCAGTCGTATTCCATGACCTATTCCTACATTGTTATGGCTGTCAAGCCCGGCATTATTAATATTGGCCCGGCATCTGTTAGGGCAAAGGGAAAACGACATGTCTCCAATGCTTTGAAAATAAGTGTTCTGAAATATAGTTCATCTGCGAAAAGCCAAACAGGAAATCAGGGCGCTCCTTCGCGAAACAGGACGGGAGCTGTCTCGGGTAAACCTCAAACTACCGCCAATACTAAAATAAATAGCAAAGATGTCTTTATAAAAGCTACGGTGAACAATACCCGGCCCTATCTTGGTCAACAGGTGGTAGTTACTTACCGTATTTATACCCGCGTTCCGGTGTCGAACCTGAGCATCAACAAAGTGGCGTCCTTCAAAGGCTTTTGGTCGAAAGACCTTCTTGGCAACAACTCTTCTCTGCAGCAACACAACGAGACCATTAACGGACAGAAATATGTTGTGGCCGTGATTCGTAAGCTGGCACTGATACCTCAACAAACCGGAAAACTGGTAATTGACCCAATGGAATTGGATTGTGTCATACAAATCCGGGTAAAAAATCCATCGGGGGGTAGTTCGGGAAATCCGTTTAACTCCTTTTTTAACACTCCTTTTTTTAACCAGAATGTTAGAAATATTAAGAAAACATTGGTATCCAATGCATTACATTTTAAAATAAAACAACTTCCCCTTAAAGGAAAACCTGTATGTTTTTCAGGTGCCGTTGGCGATTATTCTTTTAAAAGCAGTATCGACAAAACCGATTTGACCACCAACGATGCTCTTACACTCAATATCACTGTCAACGGTAGCGGGAATATCGAATTGATAAGTGCTCCTCAGGTAAAATTCCCTTCCGATTTCGAGACTTATGATCCAAAAATTTCTACAAAAATTAACAAATCCGGCAATGGTGTTTCCGGAACTAAGAAATTTGATTACCTCGCCATTCCCCGGACAGCTGGCGACTTTGTCGTCAAACCGGTAAAATTTTGCTTTTTCAATCCCAAAGACAGGCAATACCATGTTTATCAGACCAAAACCTATCGCATTCATGTGAAAAAGGGGAAGGGTATGGGCGTGACTTATTCAACTACCAACCAGGAGGGCATTCATATCCTCGGAAGGGACATCCGGCACATTAAAGAAGGGACATCCGATTTGCGACCCTTCAATGATTTCCTTTTCGGAACAACACTGTATTATGTCCTTCTTGCCTTACCGGTAGTATTGCTGCTGTTGCTTTTGCTTCTTTGGAATACACTGAAAAAACGGAAAGCTAACATGTCACGGGTTAAAAACCGGAAGGCACAAAAGATTGCCCGCAGCCGTCTGACAAAAGCCCAAAAGATGAAAAAACAGGGCAGCGACCGTGCTTTTTATGACGAAATTGCTTTGGCGTTGTGGGGTTATATTTCAGACAAATTTAATTTGCAAAAAGCCAACCTCTCCATGGATTCTGTGAAAGAGTTGCTGGAGCAGAAACAGGTAGCTCCGGAAACCATTCAGGCATTCATGGATACGTTGAACAGTATTGAGTATGCCCGTTTTGCCCCGGGCGATACCAGGGGAAAGATGGAAAATATTTACACAGAAGCCCTGCACGCCATTATGCAGGCTGAAAAGTCATTAAAATGATCGGACAAATGAAACGGATGGGAAAGCATATTTTATTGTTGATGTTGGTGGTTGTTTCCCTTCATGCTACGGCCATCAACCCCGACTCTCTAATGGTCCGGGCCAATCGTGCTTACGACCACCAACAGTACGATTCGGCCATAAATATGTATCAAAGTGTTTTGAAACAGGGGCTTGTTTCTCCAAAGCTTTATTTTAATCTTGGCGATGCTTATTACCGTCAAAAAGATATGCCTTCAGCCATTCTTTATTTTGAAAAAGCAAAAAAACTGGATCCTAACAATGCTGATATTCAGTACAACCTGAATTTGGCCAATACCATGATTCCCGATAAAATTGTGAAAGTGCCCAGTATGTTTCTTAAGCGCTGGTGGAATTATCTTTATAACTTGTTTGATGCCAATACGTGGGCGGTTCTTTCCTTGGTTTCCTTTGCTTTTTTTGTTCTGCTTGTAGGAATATTTGTCTTGTCACAGGGACGTAGTGCAAGGAAGATATCTTTTTTTATCGGCATCCTGATGCTGTTGGCTTCGGTAGCTGCCTTTGGATTGGCCTCTCAAAAGGCCTATTATTTGCAGCACCATAATGAAGCCATTATCTTCACACCTGTCATCACAGCCAAAAGTTCGCCTACACCTAATTCTGTTGATTTGTTTGTGATTCATCAAGGAACCAAGGTGCACTTGTTGGATGAGGTGGATGGCTGGAAAAAAATCAGGTTGCAAAACGGCAGTATCGGCTGGCTTCCCAAAAATTCGATGAAAGAAATTTGATCAGACAAATCTGTTAGTCCCCCGCTTCAGGCGTCTTCGCCTGAAGGTTCATTTTAGCCCCCGCCCCGTAGACTTACATTTATTATAAATCATAACAGGCTTGTATACAGCGGATTATAATTCTATACCTATATTGTAATGTGTCTCTGGTAGCTTGTACATCGCTGAGGGGAGGAAAAAAAGGGGCATCTTACAGTTGGTTTATGCATCTCTGGTCGCGAAACCGTTTCAGGCGTCCACGCCTGAAGTTTTACAGTTCAAAGAATTGCATTTACCTTGATTTGTAAGAGAGATTGGAGGTCTGGTA